>NZ_CAXLMO010000024.1:0-31035 GCF_964187635.1 Candidatus Seribacter sulfatis
GATTCTTGCACATGCAGATGGAATGGTTGAACAACCCGGAGTACCTGCAAACTTGGTCGATACGGTGGGAGCGGGGGATTCCTTTACCGCCTCAATGACGCTGGGATTACTTCAGGGGAAAGAACATACGGAAATTCTTGCCGATGCCTGTCAGATCGCTGCCGAAGTATGCTCCCACGCGGGGGCTGTACCGGAGTGAGTTACAATCCAGACTCTCCTCGCAATGACAGGTGTGGGTGGAAGAGGAATATCTCTATTTGCCGAATAGCGAACCTGTTGTCATCGCGAGGGCGTAGCCCGTGGCGATCCACTGTGAACCAGTAATCGTACCGCATTGTCCGTGCGCGTCCATTGCATGCAGTGAATTGCCGCGTCGACTTGCCGTTGCCGTCCTCCGAGCAATGACAAAGTGCTGGATTACCAACTATAGCAAACAAGTGATTCAATTTCGCGGATAAATAATTGATTCCCTGAAACCGCGAGGTGTGCCCAGGTGGGGGAGTCGGAAATTTTCCGGCTTTCTTTAATCACAAATTTTTCAGGATTGGGATCGATTAGGTACAGTGTACCGTCTTCATCGAGGGCAAGAATTTCTTTTCCATTGGAAACCATCGACATATATTTGCCAAATGATTCACTGCTTATCCATTTGGTTTCTCCGTTCTTCATGTCGAGACAGGTAATCCTTTGTTTGCGAAGATGAATGTAGCAATAACCATCCAAAATAATCGGCCCGGACATGTACCCTTCCTGCTTATTTTCCCAATTCTGTACAATACTTTGTTTTTTGCCCGCTTTTGGAATGTCAAATAATAGTGATTTTCCACCGTAACTACTGGTGAAAATTTGATTATTTAAAACGCTTGGTGTGAGAATATTCATTCCACGAAATGCTTTAATTGGTTGCGACCAAAGTTTCTGACCGGATTCCGGATCCACCCCGGTCAGGTCGGTTCGTGTCTGAACTACCAATTGTTTTTTTCCGTTTATTTCTTCCATTACGGGAGAGGAGAATGCACTGCCGAACATTCCGCCTTTATCAACCAGGGAACGCCAAATCGATTGACCGGTTTTTTTATTGAGTTTTACAAAACCGGAACCCGCCTGGATATATAAATATTTTCCGTCTACGAGCGGGGAACAAACCATACCAAAAGCAGGGAGAGGTGTTTTGTAACGCTCCACAAAATCAACTTTCCAATTAACTTCTCCGGTTTTCGCATTGAGGGAATGAAGAACATCCCTCATTCCACAGACGTATAAATTCTCTCCATCAAAGGCCGGGGTTGACCGTACCCAACTCCCATTTTTGGCGGCAAAGAAAGGGACTTTCATTTGACCCTCCCATTCGAATTTCCAGGCGGGTTTCCCCGTTTTACGATCTATGGCATGTACGACTTCGCTCCCTTCGACTGATTCAATAGTAAATACCAATTGATCGGACAGAACAGGCCCTGGGTAGCCTTTTCCTAATTCTGCCTGCCAAGACTGAGTGAGGTATTTCCCGTCAATCGTGGAGGGCCAAGGTGAATCTTTGGAGACAAAGCCATCGCGGTTGGGTCCGCGCCATTGGGGCCAGTTGAGGGAATCGGTGAAGTTGGATTCCGCGTAATTGAATTGAAAGAGTACGAAAAAAAGAAGGGGGGTGAGGAATGATTTTTTCATTGTTTTTTAAACAAGTAATGACTGACCCACCATTCCTGTCCATTCCTAAAACCAAAAGTCTCTGCACAGGCGAGGAAGAAGATGCGCCATCGATTAAAGGTTCGATGGGCCTCCGCTATGCTGAGGTCTTGTTGGAAATGGGATAGGATATCATCGCGTGACTGATCAATATTGAGAAGCCAATCCTCGGATGTTTTTGCGTAATGTGTGCCAGACCAACGCCAGCGATGTTCCAGTTCGAGTGTTCCTGAGATACGAAGGAAAAGTTCATCCGCGGGCATGGTGCCTCCACTAAAAAAGTGTTGGGACATCCAATCATCCTCTCCTTCCACATCGAATGGATAGGATGTGGACCGATGGCAGAATACATGAGTGAATAATTTCCCCCCGTTTTTGAGCCAGCTGTTGACTCGCCGGAAGAGTTCCCGGTGGTTTCTTACATGCTCGAACATTTCCACGGAAACAATTCGGTCATAGGTTGAATCAGTTTCAAATGCATTAATATCAGCCGTAAGTACCCGAAGGTTTTCGATCCCCCGACTGCGAGCCTGGCCGAGAATATATTCGCGTTGGGAATTGGAATTAGAAATCGAGGTAATGGAAGATCGGGGGAATTCTTTAGCCATCCAAAGTGATAGTGAACCCCATCCGCAACCCAATTCTAAAATATCCTGACCCTCTTCTAATTGTGCATGTTCGCAGGTTAATTGGAGTGCCCTGTCTTCCGCTTCATGAAGGGATTTATTTTTTTCTTCGTAGTAACAGGAACTATATTTTAAGTTTTTTCCAAGGGCGTGCCTGTAAAATTCGGCGGGTACTTCGTAGTGTTGTTCATTGGCTTTTTCAGTGAGCACGGCCATGGGAGAGGCATCGGAATCGGCAATGTATTTTTCCGCCAGTTCGGCGTTGGCCTCGCAGTTATCTGATCTGCATTGTTGTAATCGTTTTTTGCAAAGATTTCGAATGCCAACCCGGATCATGAAATCGGGTACGAGGCCACGTTCTGCAAGATCGATTAAAAAATTAGTGATGCTCATGAGGAAAAATCTTTTTTTTGGGGATACCAAGGGAAAAAGGAGTTGGTTTGTTTTATGTAAGTTTTATATTCCTCTCCGCTTGCTTCCAGTTTTCTTGCCTCCACGAAGGGAACGCCGGTAATTTTAGAGAGGAAAATATATAAAATAATGGGGAGAAGTAAAAGCCATACACCACTTGGTGCCTGCCAACCAAGAAGGATATAACCAATCCATAGAATCCATTCGAAAAAATAATTGGGGTGCCGGGAAAATTTCCATAATCCTGTTTTGCATACATCTGCCCGAGTACGGCCGGGAGTTTGTTTAAATAGTTTGAGTTGTTTATCCGCCAGGTGTAACCCAGCAAAACCGGTCAGCCAAATAATGAGTCCGATGTGATCGAGTGAATTAATTGGATTTGGATTTTTTACGAGTATTAAGAATGGAGAAGCGAATAAAACCACCCAAAATGCCTGTACCTGGAAAAAGACAAAGAATCCCAATTGTGCTTTCCCTCCCATCGCTGCTCTCAGATAGGCGTAGCGTGCATCCTCTGGTTTCCCCCAGCACCTTGTGAGTAAATGGGTTCCCAATCGAATTGACCAAGTGAGGAGGAGTGCTTTCAGAAGTGCCAAACGAGTGGGATCGCAAGTTTCGCTTTCCAAAACCAGATAAATAAATCCAAGGATGCCAACTCCATAGCCCCACAACACATCCACATAGGATGTATTTTTGATGACGATTGCATGAGCCCAGGCAATCGCCATTACCAGGGAGGCACCTAATTGTCCGTATAGAAGAAGTTCAAGCGTGCTCATTTTCTTGTGGAGTGCTGGGGAATTTAAGATGGAGGTAGCGTAGTATAATACCGGCAATAGCCCATTCTGCTGCCACCCCCAATTGGGATTGAATATCTACAGTTAAGGTGAGAACTCCCAATTTTTGACCTGAATAGTAGGCGACCACGCCACCGGCAGAGAAGCCAATAATTGCCCGCCAGCAATGATCGAGGAACCAGGTGAATAGTGGCCTGAGCATTAGTCCAAAATTAAGCCACAGGGCAACCATCCAAAGGGGGGCACCGAACCAATCAGGATATGCATCGAAAGAAAGCAGGCCAAGTTGAACTAAACCTGCATCGCCCGCCACACCCAGTAGGAAACAGGCAATGGCAAAGGGGAGAACTTCTTTCAATCCACGGGAAAACTGGGTGCGAATAAGTACCAGGACTAAGCCAATGACAGGGAGTGCTTGCGGGATTGGGCTCAGGGGAGCGAGGACACAGCAAAACCATGCTATTTGAAAAATTACCAGGTCGAGGAGATAGGATGATTTCGTTTTCATTGAGGGAAGCCCCGAGCGAGTTTACATTCCGGCTTGGCGAGTAACAGGTGGATATCTCCAGTATACCCTTCCTCAAATCCGGCTTCGCAATAGCATAAGTAATAAATCCAGGCTCTTCGGAAATGTTCGTCGTAACCGAGTTCCTTGATCGATTTTTCATTATCCAAAAAGCGTAGGCGCCATTCCCGCAGGGTGCGTGAATAATGGTACCCGAAGTCGTGCAGATCTGCAGGGCGGAGGTCCGAGTTTTTGACCGCCGCTTCGATCATTGCCGAGGCGGAGGGTACGCAACTTCCGGGAAATACTCGGGTGCGGATATAATCGACCTCCTTGAGGTACTGCCTGTAGCGATGATCGGGCATGGTAATTCCCTGAATCATGGCAGCACCGTTGGAGAGCAAGAGGTCGGAAATTTTGGAAAAATATCCGGGGAGGAATTCATGGCCTACCGCCTCGATCATTTCGATTGAAACAATCCGGTCAAACTGACCAACTAAATCGCGGTAGTCTTTTTTTATGATCGATACCCTATCTTCGAATCCGTTTTTTTGAATCCGGTTTTGAGCGTATTCAAATTGACGGTCGGAAATTGTGGTGGCGGTTAGTTTGGCTTGGGTTCGTTGAGCAAGCCGGTCGGCAAATCCACCCCATCCGCACCCAATTTCTAAAATATGGTGGTGGGGTTGAATATCAAGCTGATCGATGATTCGGTCGTATTTTGCCAGTGATGCTTCTTCGAGTGTACTCTCGGGTGAATTGAAAATACCACAGGAATAGGTCATGGTGGGATCAAGCATGAGTTCATAAAAATCGTTCCCCAGATCGTAGTGGAGAGCGATATTTTTGCGACTTCCCTTAATGGTGTTTTTTTGCCCGATTAAATATCCCCACCTTGCCACTCGGTTGAGTAGGGATGCCCAACCGCTTTCCATTCCGTCCATCACATCCTGATTTTGTAGAAAGAGGCGAAATACGCTTACTAAATCATCCGTTTTCCAATCTCCCTCCGCATAACTGTCTGCCACTCCAAGCGAACCACCTAGGCAAGCCTTTCGGAAGAAGTCAGAATTGGTAACCTGAATTGTAGCTGAGATTCTATCCTGGCAAGGAGAGCCCAATCGTTGAGTGCCATTATTTGTTTCGACAGTCAATGAACCCCGATCGATTTTTTTTAATTGTGAAAGAAGGGCTCTTTTCCAAAACCCATTTTGTGAGGTTTCTGAATTGGCAAGTTTAGTTTCCTGCTTGGCTTTTTTTTCTGTCATTTAGGAAGTTGAAATTGAATTTTTTGGATGAGGATAAAATTTACACCCTTTTAAACGAAGAAGCAGAGCATGCCAATAAATTCCAAAGGTTATTCGAAAAGTAAGAAAAGGAAAACGGATCAAAGCCCACGCCATATTGGCAGAGTTTAATTCTTTATTCGCAAGATTGAGGTGTGCGGTAAAGAGGATTTCTTTGTTCTCCCGCAAAATCATATCCACCTTGAGCTTATCTGCGGGGCCAAGAAATCTCCAGTCATAGTCAATATTCATTCCCATGAAAGGGGAGACATGGAATTCCTTTGCGAAGGAATGCTTTGATTTATCCTGATCCTTTTTGTCCCAACGAAAACATTTTGCATACCGTTCGTGCCAGGGAGTATTGGTAATCTCTGCCATTAATGCATGGGGTTTACTTTTTTCCTCGTTCCAACAGTAGTAAAATGAGACGGGGTTGAAGCAATACCCGAATGTACGGAGGTGGGTAATGATGGATACGGGCCCTTTGACTTCATATCCCAGTTGTTTACTCATGGTCAGTCGTACCGCATCGGCCAGATTGTGATGTTCTGGTTTGTGATAATCCTTTCGGAAAAAAGAGGAGAGGTTCAATCGGTCAAGCGACCAGAACCATCTTTTTTGAAAGACTTCACTCAACTCGTCGAGGAAGAGGTGAGTCATGAAAACCCGGTAAGAAAAGGCATGTTTTTTGGGACTTTTTCTTTGATGTCTTACCTCGCCGAAATAGAGGGAACTTTTCATCCGAGAACTTCACCAAATTCCTTACACACCCGCAAACCGCTATTTAATCCATCCTCATGAAATCCATAACCCCAGTACGCACCACAAAGAGAAACGCCTCGATTGCGGATAAAGGATTGGTGTTTGGACTGGGCTTCTTTTCTACCCGAGTGATAAGTGGGGTGGGAAAAATGGTAGTTACCGTGTATCAGGTCTGGTTTTACTATATTTTCCTGGTTGAGGGATACGCAAAATGGTTCCTGGGTGGGCAGGTTTTGTAAAATATTCATGTCATAGGTGACCAATGCTTCGGTACTTTCTTTTTGGGGGAGATAAGCATTCCAACTCGCCCGTGCGGATTTTCTTCTCGGTAGTACTGAATCATCACTATGCAAAGTAACCCGATTTTTTTGATAGGGGAAGGATTGTAGGAGATTTTTTTCTTCCCCGGTGGGACATTCAAGTAAGCGGAGGGATTGATCGGCATGACAGGCCAGGATCACTTCATCAAATTCTTGCTCGGTTCCGTCTGGTAGGGTGAGGGAAATTCCATTTTCGACCCGCCGGACATTTTGAATAGGTGTATTCAACTGAATCCGGTCGCCCAGTAAATCAATTAATCGATTAACATAGGTGTGTGACCCTCCTTTTATTACCCGCCAAATAGGCCTGTTATTGGCTTGTAGCATTTGATGGTTGGAAAGAAAGTCGGAGACAAATTCCATCGGGAAATTACCAAATTTTTCGGGTGAGCATGACCAGAGTGCAGATCCGAGCGGTAATAGAAAGTAGTTAGAAAAACGATTTCCAAAATTATTTTTTTCTAAAAAGGATTCAATGGTTTGTTCCGGGTCACTCTTTTCTTTTGCGAGTTCATGAAAGCGTAAGATATCGCGGACCATATTCCAGTGTTTGGGATCGAGGAGATTACGAATGTGTCCAAATAGTCCACGGATGTTCTCTCCGCTATATTCAAGGTTTAACTTATCGGACTGAACTGAAAATCCCATTCGGGTGGGCTGGGATTGCACCCCTAATTGATCCAGTAAGCGGATTAAGTTGGGATAATTTTCTTGGTTGAAAACAATAAAGCCAGTATCCACCTGGAAAGTTCCTGTCTTTCCTTTGGTTTCCACGGTATTGACATGACCACCCGGTTTTTTTTCAGATTCGAATAAGGTGAGATCATGCTTATTATGTAACAGGTAGGCACACGCTAAACCGGATATGCCCGATCCCACCACTGCAATTTTCACAATTTAGGAAGAGGAATCGATTGCTTTTTGTTTCACCCAACCCGGAACCGGCCGGAGGTCGCGAACCAGGCCAAAGAAAGAAAGAAATTTTAAACCGTAATAAGTAAGATCGAATTCTCCTTTGAAAAATCCTTGCCTCGCAGATCCCGGAAAAAAGTGGTGATTGTTGTGCCAGCCTTCCCCGAATGCAAAGATGGCAACAATCCAATTATTTCGGCTTTCATCCTTGGTATTAAACCGCCTTTTTCCAAACATGTGAGTAATTGAGTTTACTGCAAATGTAGCATGATAAAGAACGATTGTGGGGACAAAAAATCCCCATAATAACATCTGCATATTAGAGAGTCCGGTAAGCTCTGCAAACCAAGTAATTTCGGGTGCGTAGTAACAGGCAAATCCGAGTAAAACGAGTGGTATCCAATCAAAGCGGTTTAAAAACCGAAGTTCTTTGAATTTTAACCAATCCGGGATTTCTTTAAGAAAAGTGGGCACTGCATAGTCGGTCATGAACCAAAGGGTGTGACTCCAAAAAAAACTTTTCGTGTGAGGGGAGTGAACATCTTCTTCGGTATCGGAATGTTTGTGGTGCCTTCGGTGATGTGCGGCCCACCACAGTGGACCCCTTTGTCCCGAACTACAGGCAACGAACGCACCAATAAATTGGACAAGTCTAGAAGTCTTGAAACTACGATGCGAAAAATAACGGTGATAAAATGCAGTAATTGAAAACATACGTAAGCTGTATGAGACCAAAGCTACGACAAGGCAACTTATTGTAACCGGATAAAAAAAGGCAAGTACTGTAATCAGGTGAATGAGAACATACGGTAAGCACCTAAACCATTCCACGCGTCCGCCTGAACCAAGTGGTTCATTAAAAGTTTCTGGGGGTGGACACACCCATTTTGATAAGGAAAAAGACATTTTATGTGGCTGGATCTAAAACGAGGGAAAGTTCTAAAGGACTCATCTTCGTTTTGCCACGTAAATCTGTACTGACCAGTTGATCTAATTTTCGAAAGTCAATTTTTCCATTTTGCAGGAGGACTGCCCGTAATTTTCTCAAACCGAGAGATTCGAGCTGTCGGACGCGCTCACCAGATACATTCATCGAATCAGCAATATCATCCAATTTCATTGATTCTCCTTTTTCCATACCGAAACGCATACTCAATACTTTCCTTTCTCGTTGATCGAGAAAAGACAATGCAACACCAATATCATCGGAGAGCGAACCATCCTCGCGGTAGGATTGTTTGAGTTCTTCTTCCGCAGTCATCAAGTCGGCCAAAGTACTGTCGGAATCCTCACTCAGAGGCTCATCCATCGAGAGGGAGCTGGTGGGCGCAAATTTAACTCGTTTGGTAAGGTTTCTATCCTGTCCCAATGCATCGTTGACTTCGTCGTCAGTAGGCAGACGACCCAGATCGACTTGCAATGACGAACGAATTTGACCTTCTTTTCTCTTTCCTTGGGAAACATCGTGAGGAACGGCAACGGCACCTGACATTTTACCAATGAGGCGCTGAATTCTTTGCCGAATCCACCATGCTGCATATGTGCTTAATTTTATCCCTCTGGTGTAGTCAAATTTATCCAATGCAACCACCAAGCCCTGTATGCCCTCGGCCATGATGTCTTCCATTTGAACATTTGTCTGGCGAAACTTGAGTGCAATGGAAGCGACTAATCGGATATGTCGTTCAATTAATTCTTTTCTGGCTTCGTCTGAGCCTTTTGACATTTCCAGAAAAAGTTTGTCGCACTCTTCCTTGGATGGAGGTGCCATGCGTGAACGATCGGAAATAAACCTGCCCACTGGGTCAGGAGTATCGCTTCCTTGAGATCTTGTAACATGTGGAGTAACCATTATGATAAATAAAACGATCCGGGTCGCGGGAAGGATCATTGAAAGTTCATTTTTATTTCAATTTTTGAATAATGAGTACTGTGAAGCAAAGAAATCGCTTGAAAGTGCCTTTTGCTCCGGCCACTTTTTTTAAAAGTTTGTCCTTTTTCCTATTTAGGAATCAATTGAATAATCATTGAGTAACAGTAGAGACAATCAAATTTTAATTCTAAAAAAAGAAGGACTCTATTGCCCGGCGGGAGACTTTTACGTTGATCCGCGTGGGCAAGTAAAGCGGGCACTCATTACTCATGCCCACAGCGACCACGCACGGTCGGGGCATGAAAATTATCTTTGTTCGGATTCGTGCCGGCCGTTGTTGCAAATTCGGGTCGGGCAAAAAAATAAAATTGAATCAATACCCTTTGGAACAAAGCAAACAATTCAAGACGCAATTGTTTCTTTTCATCCCGCGGGTCATATTTTAGGTTCTTCACAGATCAGAATTGAGGTTCGTGGTAGAGTGTGGGTGGTCAGTGGAGATTACAAACCACAGGCGGATCGAACTTGTGAGCCGTTCGAGCTCGTAAGCTGCCATGGCTTTATTTCGGAGTGTACTTTTGGGCTGCCGGTTTACCGTTGGCAACCGGAGGAGGAAATTTACGACCAAATTAATCGATGGTGGAAGCACAATAAGGATTCTGGACAGGGTTCGCTTGTATTTGCTTACTCTTTAGGAAAGGCACAACGGATAGTAGCAGGCCTTGATCCTTCGATTGGACTAATATATGCCCATTCCGCAGTTCATCCCTTCCTCGAACATTATCAAAATGCGGGGATTTCCTTACCCGAAATTAAAAAAATAGAGAAAGACACAGTGATTGCTAATGGGATGGTCATTGCACCCCCTGCAGTGGAGGATAGTAGTTGGATGAAGAAATTTCGTGGGGTAAAGCGTGGTTTTGCATCGGGATGGATGGCAATACGGGGACCCCGCAGAAGAAAAAATATTGATCGTGGATTTGTTCTTTCTGATCATGCAGATTGGCCTGGTCTGATTGATGTGATTACTGGGACCGGAGCGGAGGTGGTTAAATTGACACATGGGAATGGAGATGCACTGAGCCGATTTCTGGGAGAGAAGGGAATCAATGCCTCGGTTTTAAACGAATCCAGTTTTCGAGAGGAGGAATTGGATTGAAGGAGTTTTCCCAACTTTTTCACGACCTCGATGAGGCGACAAAAACGAATGATCGACTCGACCATTTAGTACAATACTTAACCGATGCGGATCCGAAAGATTCTATTTGGGTCTGCTGGTTCCTCGCGGGCAACCGAATTAAGGGAGCAATCAAAACTTCGGAGCTCCGTACATTTGCTTCCGAACGGAGTGGGCTTCCGCAATGGTTGCTGGAGGAATGCCATGACCGGGTGGGGGATCTGGCGGAGACAATTTCCCTGCTCATTGCCAGCCAGGGCGAGGGGAGGGGAAAGGTGGGCTTAGCTGAACTGATCGGGAAATTTATTGAACCGATGGTCGGCATGGAAATGGAGCAAAGAAGAGAAAATATTTTTGCAGCCTGGGACTTTTTGGGTGAAAAGGATTTTTTGCCCTTTCACAAATTGCTCACCGGGGGATTTCGGATGGGAGTATCTAAAGGAAATCTGTGCAAGGCACTTGCCCGGGTGGGCGGAGTGCAGCCTGCGATTATTGCCCAGCGACTGGCCGGAAATTGGTCACCCAAAACCTTACGCATGGAGGGTATTCTTAACCCCGGGGTCGATGAGGATCGAGTATGCCAACCTTTTCCGTTCTGTCTCGCAAATCCACTGCAGGAAGAAGTCGAGAACCTGGGCAGTGTGAAGGATTGGCAAATGGAATGGAAATGGGACGGGATTCGGGCTCAATTGATTAATCGTGGGGGTACTTGTATGATTTGGTCGAGGGGAGATGAATCCGTGGGTCATTCATTTCCTGAAGTAATGGATGCCGGCAAGTGGCTTCCCGGTGACCTCTGTCTGGATGGAGAAATCCTGGCCTGGGGCCAGGAGGGAATGCGATCCTTTTCACGTCTTCAGACCAGACTGGGAAGAAAGGATCCGGGCCCCACCATTCTCAGGCGGGAACCGGTCAGATTTCAGGCATATGATATTTTACGCATGGAAGGGTCCGACCTAAGATCACTTCCCATGGAAGAAAGAAGAAAGAAGTTGGAGATTACACTCTCGTCGCTCCCGGCTGATTTTCCCATTGGATTGTCTCCGCTGGTGGAGGGAGAATCTTGGACAAATTTGGCGAAGCTTCGTCAAGAATCCCGGGCTCGTGGAGTGGAGGGATTTATGCTGAAGAAAAAGAATTCTTCCTACGAATCCGGCCGGGTGAAAGGATCCTGGTATAAGTGGAAGATCGATCCATACCTCGCCGATATGGTGGTGGTCAGTGCTCAACTTGGACATGGGAAACGCTCGAATTTATATTCCGATTATTCCCTTGCAGTTTGGAATGAACAGGGGGAATTGGTCACGGTTGCAAAAGCGTACTCCGGATTAAGTGACAGCGAAATTGAAAAAGTCGACCGATTCGTCCGCAAAAATATTACCGGGAAATTTGGGCCGGTTCGTTCCGTTAAACCAAGCATGGTTTTTGAGATCGCTTTTGAAGGAGCCCGTTCTTCTGGTCGTCATAAGTCAGGAGTGGCTTTGCGTTTTCCCCGAATTAAGCGTTGGCGCACCGATAAGAAAATGGAGGAGGCGGATACATTGGAGACAATTCGCGGATTTACTGGAATGACCGGGGAAACAAAATTGGCGGATGGTACCAAAGTGGATCGGGAAGGTAACCTGTTACTTTTCTAAAAAGAAATCAGTAAAGGCAATTTTTGGGGTCTATTCTTAGGCCGATTTTAAGCGGGAGAGACTATTTTTAAATTTGGCAAGGTTTTCCTTGGCACTCTCTTTTCTATCCACGATCGGGCTTGGATAATCCTTGCCTATAATACAGTTGGAACCGGATTGGATTGATTCAGATGCTAAGTGTGGTTCATAGATATACCGGGGAGGGAAATCCTTCAGTTCCGGGACCCAGAATTTAATGAACTCAGCGGTCTGTGCTTCCACATTGAGGCTTGATTTCGCATCTGGGCAGGGATTATAGAGCCTGAAATAGGGCATAGAAAAAGGGGCAACCCCAGATAGCCATAACCAATTTCCATTGTTTAATGCCCAGTCGCTGTCCAGGAGTTTTCGGTCAAATACATCCCTTCCATATTTCCAGTTTTGCCAAAGTTGTCCACGGGTCAGAAAGCACGAAACTGCATGCCTGGCAAGGTGGTGCATCCAACCAGTGGCCTCGAGTTGTCTCATCATCGCATCGATTAAAGGAAAGCCGGTTTGTCCTTTTTCCCAGGCCTCCATTTTTTCCTGATCGTACTCCCCCCATTCTATCTCTTTACACATCTCATTGGATTGATCGTGGTCCCAATGATCCACAGTCCTGGAAAGAAGATAGAACATCTCCCTGAACATTAGTTGGCCGTGAAGGGATTCGGGAGGTTGTGAATGGGGTCCCTGAAGTTGGCATTTTTCACACTCCTTCCATAATTTACGAACTGATAAACAACCCACACTTAGATACGGAGACAGTCCAGTGGTACTCGGTTCCATCGGTTCACCAGTGGTATTGGTCGACATGGTTTTAGGTTTTTTAAATGTATTTACATATTCAATCTGTCCTGAAACTTTCTTTTTTAATCGGGAGAGTGCCTCAGTTTCTCCCCCCGGGAAATATGATTTTACAGACATGATATCTGTTTTTACCTCTCGGGAAATCTGAGTGGTTAGGTCTTCAATTGATAACGGGTGGATCCCGGAAATCTGAGGAAAGGGTTTACTATTTTCAGGTTCAGGAATGGGGTCGTCGATTTTGTAAAAGCCATGCTCGTTTTTATCAAAATGGGAAGCAAATACCCGATCGATGTCCTTCATTGATTTCGGGTTTCGGAAATGGGGTGAGGAAATTACTTTTTCCACATCCAAAATCGTGTGAAAAGAATCAATGGATTGAAGCTGAATGGCTTGATTTTTTTCCGAGAGTGTTTTTTGGATCACGGAGAATTTTTTTCGTTCCCATGGATCGGAGGAATATTCACAATAGAGGGAATTAAAAGATTCCCCCAACAGGCCTTCGAGGTTTTCAAATACATCCTCTGCTTTGCCTTCAATCAGTACTAACTGACTCCCGTATCGGGTGGAAAGTTGTTTGTCTAGATCAGACAGACTTTCGATTAAAAACCGCAATCGGTTGGGGCTCCAATTCTCAAATTTCCCACCGAATATATCGGGGTCAATGATGTAGAGTGGTATAATAGAGTCGACCTGTTCATTTTCGCACGCGGCCATTAAGGCGGGGTTGTCATGCAGGCGTAGAGATTTTCGGAACCAAACAATAGAGGTTTTCATTTGTACTGAGTAGAGAGGGGAAATAAAGCCGATACCATGGTGCGGGAATTCGATGGTTGAAAAAGTTCCGTCCGAAACATTTTCAGGTTACGATTCTTTGATTGAAGCGAGTGCGGCAAGAGCCCGGGCCCGACCTTCTTTATGATCCACACAGGGGTGGGGGTAGTTAGTGCCCAAAAAGACATCGCTTACCAGCAAGAGATCGGGCGGGGCTTCCCAGGGCTTAAATACCCATTTTCCGGGTAGTTCCTTTAGGCTGGGGATCCATTTACGGGCATATTCACCTTTTCCGTCAAATTTTTCTCCCTGTGTAATCGGGTTGAAAATCCGGAAGTAGGGAGCTGCATCCGCTCCGCAACCCGCGGCCCATTGCCAGCCCTGCGTGTTACTTGCGAGATCGGCATCCACGAGTGTATCCCAAAACCAGCGTGCTCCCTCCTGCCATGAAATAAGGAGGTGTTTTACGAGGAATGAAGCGACCACCATGCGCACCCGATTGTGCATCCATCCGGTCTCATAAAGTTGTCTCATTCCCGCATCCACCATCGGGTATCCAGTATTTCCAAACTGCCAGGCCCGTAATGATTGGTTATCATCGAGCCAAGGAAAGGTGGAATATTTTTCCCGAAGTGGTTGGTCCGGGATGTGTGGGAAATGATAGAGTAATTGATAGGAAAACTCACGCCAGCCAATCTCGACGAGATACTTGTTTTCACCGCGATGTCCACAATCATTATCTGCGGTTAACACGGCTTGGCAGATCTGTCTTGGACTGACTAATCCCCAGGCAAGGTAGGGAGACAATCGAGATGTTCCATCCACCGAGGGAATGTTTCGGGCAGTGGCATAGGAACGGGTAATTACATCTGCCGTTCGCGTGATAAGCTTGTGGGCAGCATCCTCGGAAACATCCCAGTGTTCGGATAGTTTTAAATGCCAGCTATGGTCGGGCAGTAATTCTAACTTGTCGATACTCAGCCCGGGAGATTGCGGGGAAAGAAAAGATAGACTATCCAGGGAATAATTAAGCGGTTCCTTGTAAATACCGGCCCTGGATTTCCGCCAATAAGGGGTGAAGACTTGAAAGGGTCGCCCCGATCCATTTTTGATCTCCCAAGGTTCCTGCAGAAGGCTGCTGTTAAACGATTCAACGGTGGCATTCCGGTTCGAAAATGCAAGTTCCACTGCTTTCTCAGTAGCGAGGCCAGCGGGATCATAGGTCCTTCCAAAATAGAGGGTTTCCGCACCCAAGTCATCCGCTAAGCGGGGTAGGATTTCCTCCGCAGATCCTTTTTGCAGGAGGAGAGAACCGCCGAGGTGTTGAATATCTTTACCTAGGCTTGCAAGTGCGTGGTGAAGCCACCAACGTGCAGCAGCACCCGGGCTCCATTGTCCGCCTTCTTCTTGATTCCAAATGTAAACTGGAATGATTTCCTTGCCCGATTGTAGTGCGGCTTCGAGGCAGGGATTATCTTGTAGGCGTAAATCTTTCCGAAACCAAACAATCGCCCGTCCACTAGTGGGCGGGGATGGGTCAGCGATCATTGAGACGAAGCTTGGACAGTCCGCTATCTACCTTGAGGACCTGTCCAGTAATTGACCTTGCGGCATCGGAATGCAGGAAAGAAATAGTACCGGCAATTTCCTCCACTGCGGGAATTATTTTTAAAGGGTGTTTATTTTCTATTAAAGGAATCATTTTATCTCCGCCGACCATTCCTAAACCCATTTCGGTTGGAGTCAAGGTTGGTGCGACCACATTCACTCGGACCTTGGGTGCTAAATCGGCAGAAAGAGCTAAAGCAAATCCTTCCAGTCCCGATTTAGCTGCGGAAATAGCACAATGGCTCGGCAAGCCAGTAGTGGCTGCGACTGAGGAGATAAAGACAACCGATCCATCGAGACGGGGAAGTAATGCCTGCACCAATGTAAATGCATCCAATACACTGGTTTGGTAGGCTTCAAGCATTTGCTCCGCTTTCAATCGTCTGATCGGGCCTAAAATGACCTTGCCTGGACAAAAGGTGAGGGCATTTATTTTTTCAGGTAACTGATCTGTAAACTCCTCCGGTTTTGCAGCATCTCCTGTGATCCAAGTACAACCAGAAGATTGTTCCACTGGAGGGGTACGAGACAGAACTGAGAGCGATTGACCAGCTTGTATGGATTGGTCTACCAGGGATCGACCGATCCCGCGTGATCCACCTACAATGAGGTGAGTAAAAGAATTTGATTTGCTTAATGAATCCACACTTGTATATCGAATGGAAAAGAAATAAGGATCACATTTTTAAGATCCTCCCTTGCCTTTTTGAAAAATGTAACATATTTCAAAGGTATGACAAGAGGTGGAAAAAGAGAAGGAGCAGGTCGTCCCAAAGGGAGTAACCATTATGGTGAGAAAACTCGCCCGGTTCGTATACCAGTGAGCCAAGTAGATCGTATTTTACGATTTGTAAAAGAGAAGGAAAATCAGTTGCCTCTTTACGCCTGTGGAGTATCTGCGGGTTTTCCCTCGCCTGCAGATGATTATTTGGAGGGAGTACTTGATTTAAATACTCACCTCATTCGGGAGCCCAGTGCCACTTTTTTCGTGCGGGCAAATGGAGAATCGATGATCGGTGCGGGGATTCATGACGGAGATCTCCTGGTGGTGGACCGTAGTGCCCAGGCAAAAGATGGCAAGGTTGTGATTGTGGCATTGAATGGCGAGCTTACCGTGAAGCGTTTTCGGAAGGACAAGGGACAATCCTGGCTCATGCCTGAAAATTCAAAATTCCAACCGATTTTGTTGAAGGAAGAAGATGATACGCATTTATGGGGAGTGGTCACTAGTGTGATTCATTCCTTATGATTGCTCTGGCGGATTGTAATAATTTTTATGTTTCCTGCGAACGCGTCTTCCGTCCCGCATTACGAAATAGACCGGTAATTGTACTTTCCAATAATGACGGCTGTGCGGTCGCCCGTTCCAATGAGGCCAAAGCCCTTGGTATTCCTATGGGCGCTCCTTATCACCAAATTAAAAAACTCTGCGAGTGGAATGGAGTGACGGTATTTTCATCGAATTATGAATTGTATGGCGATATGTCCAGGCGGGTCACTTCGGTACTGGCCCGGTTTGCCCCGGATATGGAAATTTATTCGATTGATGAATCGTTTTTAAACCTGAGCGGAGTTAAATCCCCACTGCTTTTGAGTCAGCGTATTCGTAAAACGGTGGGCCGTTGGACGGGTATACCGATTTCAATTGGGCTTGGAAACACCAAGACATTGGCAAAATTAGCCAACCGTCTGGCTAAGAAAAAAAAGACCGGTTGTTTTGAGGTGTCGGCCGGGCAGGATGAGGTACTCAGCGGTATTCCGGTCGAGGATATCTGGGGGGTGGGACCTAGGTTGAGTATTCGTTTGCAACGGGTCGGCTTAACTAACGCCCTCCGCTTTGCCCGGGCTCCTTCTTCGATGATTCGATCCATTGGAGGAGTCACCCTGGAGCGTACTCAACGAGAACTCTCGGGGATTCCCTGCCTGGAAATGGAGCAGATTCCCCAGCCCCGTAAAAACACCTGTTCTTCCCGCTCCTTTGGCCGACCGGTTGATAGCCTGTCCGAATTAGAGGAGGCGGTGGCGAACTACGCAGTTAAAGCGACCCGTAAGATCCGCTCGGAGGGATCCCTTGCCTCCGCCCTGCAGGTTTTTATAAAAACCAATCGTTTTCGCGAAGACCAGGAACAATATTCTAATGCCCGGACGCTCGCTTTTGATGAACCCACCGACGATTTGATCCGGGTAGTGAAAAACGCCAAGTCCCTGCTCCGTTCAATTTATCGTAAGGGATATGCCTATAAGAAAGCAGGTGTTTTACTGATCGACCTGATTCCGAAAGGGGCACAGCAAGGCCTTCTTTTTGAGGAGCATGGTAATCCAAGAAGAAAGGAATTCGTGGATGCATTGGAGGAGGTGGCCTCTCAATACGGACAAGCCTGTGCTTTCCTCGGTGCTCAAGGGGTGAAACAAAAATGGAGCATGCGTCGGGAAATGAGAACGCCCCGATATACCACCAGCTGGGACGAAATCCCAGTCCTGAAGAGGTGATTTTTTTACTACTTCTAGTAAATCTTTACAATTACCGCGAGCAAAAGGAGCTGGCTATAGATGATAAGCAATAAAGTAATTGCTTGAAAGAGCTACAGGTGGAGACTTTCTGCTAAGTTGTAATTATTTCTCCCAGTCAAAGCAGGCCAGTTCTTCGCCGTTCATTGCCACAAGATAGCCACTGGCTAACGCAGGGCCATTCCAGCAACGCACATCGCTCAGGAGTTGTTCGGAAAAAACTTCCTTAAAATGGTCCGGGGTTGCTTCCACAATAGAAAGAACACCCGTGTTACCAAGAATCAGCAATTTCTCCTTGGATACGAGAATTCGGCCGTACCCGTATTTGTTACCGCGCCATTTTAATTCCCCTGTTTTGGCTTCCAGGCAAACCAAAAGATTTTCACTCAGCCCGTAAAGATAGCCGTTCTTCAGTACAGGATTTGAAAATTTAGCTTTCAGGTTTTTGGACTTCCAATTTGTTTCAATAAGATATTTTCCATTCGCTCGTTTTGAAATATTCCAACACTCAGCCCCTTTTCCATAACCTGCGGCAAGGAGGAATGAGTTTTTTGACAAGGCAATGGGTTGGGCAATTTGGGCATTGTTAAGAAAAATTTTCCAAGGTTTTTCCCACAAGGTTTTTCCAGTTCTGGGATTAAGTCCGGCAATTTTTCCTTCGACCGCGGCAAGTAAGTGATCTTCGCCTAGCAAGCTAAGAACACTGGATGAAATGTAGACTCCGTTTCCGCGTAAATCGGACCCCCAGGCAAGTTTTCCATCCTTGGTGGAATAGGCCCGGACCGCACTTTTTTCCCCGCCCAAATTAAGTATAATCAATTCGTTCCAAATCAGCGGAGAGCAGGAAATTCCCCATTCTGGAAATTCGTAGTCTGAATCAATGGTCTTGGTCTCCCAATCCAGTTTTCCGGTCTTGGCATTGACCCGGCAAAGAACTCCGTTTGAAAAAAGAGTGTAGAGTTTTCCGTCCAGTAGAGTGGGGGTAGACCGTGGACCGGTTCCACTCATCATATCATTCCACTTGGTTTGCTGGGCTATTTTCCATTTTTTCTTTCCGTTTGAAAGGTGGCGAGCGAATAAAGTCTCACTGTTTCCATCTTGTTCGAGCGTGAAAACCGTTTGTTCAGCGATTAAAATCGATGAGTGGCCTGCTCCTGCTGATACCTTCCATAACGCTTTTGGTTTTTCTTTCCAATTGATGTCAATGCCCTGGGGAGGAATGTGCCCATCCCGGTTGGGGCCGCGATATTGATTCCACTGGCTTGCACTTTCACGTAATGGCTCTGAATTATTTACGATATTTTGACGATTCGTAGGAGCATCCTTGCTTAATCCGACATGGGGAATCATGCCCCCACGCCATTCCATATTAACACAGCCGTTGAAAAAGAATATAGAAAGTGAAATACAAAGGTGAGTACGCATCGGAAAAAAGTTTTCTGGAATTCTATCCTTCGAGCGATTTTTCAATCGCTTTAATAAGCTTTCCGGAACTTGGGGAGGTCATGCTGCCAAAACGGTCGATCGGTTTTCCATCCTTACCGATGAGGATTTTTCCAAAGTTCCATTTGATTTTTCCTTTGAGGGGACCGTTATCCCCAATAATTTCTTCGTACAGTGGATGACGGGTTGGACCGTTGACATCGATTTTGGAGTACATGGGAAAAGAGACCCCAAACTTGGTTGAGCAGAACTCTTTTATCTCGGACTCAGAGCCTGGCTCCTGCCCGCCAAATTGATTGCAGGGAAATCCACAGATTACTAATCCCTTTTCCTTGTATTTTTGGTACAGTTCTTCAAGTCCCTTGTATTGGCGGGTAAAACCGCACCTTGAGGCAACGTTGACCATGAGGATCACTTTTCCCTTGTGTTCCGATAAAGAAGTTTCCTCCCCATCAATCGTTTTGAGTTTATGGTCGTATAAATTGGAAGCGTGTAAGGAGCTGATCGCAGTCATGAGTGTAAGTGTGAGTAGTTTCATAAGTTTAGATGGATTGAGTAAGTAAATTCATTTTGTTTTTTCCAGATTTTCTTTTTTTCGGGTACGAATGGGGATATGAACTTCTGACCTTTTCAAAAAACCGGGTACAAATGGACCATTCCAGTAAACCCCGTAAGCAGGACCATCTTGTTCATACTTATTATTCTTCGCAAACCATTCCATCAATTTTGACTGATTGGAAATGAAACTCTTTTCCGAATACCCTCCACGGATGCCTATGGATACGACCTTACGGGCAGGCATATTAGTAACCCTTACAGAACTACTGGACTGCAGATTTTTATTCATATCTTTTTCCCCGACAAAAAACCTCATTTTTCCAGGTTTAATATCAGCTTCAACCGGCGTGGTCATGGATACATCATTGGATGAGATAAAACGGAATAGTTTTCGAAATAATCCGTTATCTGCGTCAAAGTATGACTTACCGGACTTGGCTTCCAATGCCAAGCGGGTTGGAAGTTCGAGCACTTTGATTTCTCCAACAGGTGTTTTTTCATACATAGAATCATAAGCCAATAGACTGGTGGCTGTTAGTAAAGGAATGGATAGGAGTATGAGAAAAAGCTTCACAGTAATAAATCGTTACAGAACGGACTAAAGTTCACAATATGCTGAATCGAATCCTTTAAGTCGGCAAGCAAATGCCACTATTCAGCACTATAAAATAAGAGCGAGGATTCTTTATTTAATTACCCGGAAGGTAAGATTAATTCTGGGCCCAATGGGTTTGGCAGTTCGAGGGATTTCATGCATCCAATGGTGCTGAGTCGCCCCTTTCATTAGTAAAAAACTACCGTTTTTAAGAACAATGCTTTGCTTGAGGTTATTCTCCTTGTATCGCTTGTGCCGCAGTTTAAACGTGCGCTCCGCTCCAAAACTGACCGAGCCGATTACCGGGTTTTTTCCGAGTTCTTTTTCATCATCACTGTGCCACGCCACCCGGTCCTGACCATCCCGGTAATAATTAATTAAGACCGAATTAAAGGAGATCTCTACTTCGGCCTCGATCGATCGTTTAATTTCCCTCAGTTCATCAGTCCATGGAGTAGGCTCCATGCGAATGCCGGAATAGGCATAGCTTTTGCCTGGGTCACCATACCAGGCCTCCAACCGGGGAACCGGGTTTTCCTTTCCATACATCTTAATAGTGTTTTGCTTCCATTTAATGGTATTAAGTAATTGGGGAAGGAAATTGAGAGACTTTTCCCGCGAGAAAAATTCAGGAAAATATTCAATTTCTGCATCGGGTAGATCGTATCCCATCTTACTTTCCCTAAAAAGTTCTTCGGTGAAGGAATTCATTCACTTTCAGATAATCGGAAGATGAAAAATTTACAATTTTGTTCGGCCTTTATAGGGAGGGAATAATCGATCTTTTCAATACCCAGGCCATCGGCTTGACCAAGTTGAAAATCTCCCAGGGTCAAAGAACCGTTGATCACCTGAATCCACGCATTTGGTTTATCCTGATCCGGTTGCAGTAAAACGGAATGACCCTCTTCAAGTTGACCAAATCCAAAGGTGGCATTTTGTCGAATGGGGGTGGAACCTTCACGCCCATCATCGGAGAATAAAATTTTGACCTCATTCTTCACCTGGTCTTTCCCGAGTTTTTTTTCCTCGTAAATGGGTTGGCCACCTTTTTGATTGGGTAGCATCCAAATCTGATAAAGCTCAACTTTTTCCGAATCGGATGGATTGAACTCGCTATGATGAACCCCGTCTCCGGCACTCATGTATTGTAAATCTCCGGGTTTAATAACCGAGCCATTTCCCATACTGTCCCTATGTTCGAGTTCACCTGAAATTACATAGGTGAAAATTTCGGCGTTATCATGGGGGTGATTACCAAATCCTCCTTGGGGTTGTATTATATCGTTATTCATTACCACAAGGGAATGAAAACCGGAATGTTCGGGGTCGTAATAATCCGAGAAAGAAAATGAAAATCGTGCCTGAAGCCAACCATGGTCGCGAGCACCGCGTTCGTGAGAGGGTCTGAATTTAAATTGAATCATAATGGAAATGAGAGGGAGCGGGGTGTTGTTAAATATCTAGTACTTCAAAGTTGGATATTTCTGAACTGAACTATAAAATATACTATTCCCATTTTGCACCAAGTTAGAATAAAAGATTGTATCATCTAAATCCAAGTTTCGAACCTGAAATGTAAATCGATCAAGTTTGAAATTTCTGAAAACTTAGTTTTTATTACTATCTACAACCATTATTATTGATGAAAAACACTAGAACCCACACAATTAACAAGTCTTTCACTAATCGCTTTTTAATTGATGCCCTTCGTGAAACTTCTAAGCGACTCGACCAGGAAGATGTCCAATACCAATGGGGGCATATGGGCCAGTGTAACGCCGGGCACCTTATCCAAACTCTAACTGGGATGAGCAGTCTAGAAATTGTGGAATCGGTGGATTTTCAGTTGGACGAGTGGTCAGAGCATGCAATTGATTACTGCTCGTGCACGGGTAACAAGGTGGATGACATTTTCCTTTTTATTGAAAAACATGGTTTGTCGCACTCCGATATCGTTCAATTAGAAAATTTATCCGATCGGAAGGTTTTGGGGAATTTAAATGGCGGCTTTCGTTACTTAGAAAGAAATCGACGGGAACATGTGGTAGAATACATGCTCAGTTTTGCGGATCTTCTGGAAAGTTCGTAGGATAAACCCAAGGAATCAAGCTTCACTTTCTATTCAAAAGTGAAATATGTTCCTTTTCTGTTTCCAATTCATTTTTTAATTTTTCCTCAAATTCATCGAGACCTTCCTCACTGATTTTCAATCTTCTCATGATCGATGGAGAGGGCACTTCTTTTTGAGAATGTCCGCTGTTTCCAAATTTGATTTCTTTAATCAGAGAATTTGAAAACTGAACCACATCAATCAATTTGTGAATGTCAGGATCCTCCACCTCGGTTCGCTTGGAACGGTCCTCCTCGTGGTGCCATCTGGCAACTGCTTCAACGAGGGGAGAAATTCCCCATGAATTTGCGATTTGGGCCCCCAATAGATCATGTCTAATTTTTTGATGGGTCACTTCGGTATGAAAATTACTCAGTCCTAGTTCATTCGCCTTATTTAATTCCTCACAAAAATTTTGCTGATCGTATTTTAACTTCGCCAGTTTTCCGATATCGTGAATCAGTCCGCAGGAATATGCCTGGTCAGACATTGGAAAGTGGAGAAAATCTGCGAGACTTGCACTTGCAACCGCCACACCCACACTATGAGTCCACAGGGTCTCGGGACTAAAATTATTGGTAAATTCTGCACCACTGAAAAGCGTGAGGACAGAGGTGTTCAAGGCAATCCGTTTTACTTTCTCCAATCCCAGTCTTTGCATGGCATCATCAAGGTTGGTAATTCTGGACTCTCCCTCACCCCGGTATTGTACGGTGTTTACCACCTTAAGGGTTTGTGAGTAAATAGAGGGATCCATTTTAATGATGTCTTTGATTGCGTAAAGAGCGACATTAGGGTCCGAGATAATCGTCATTAATTCATCCATGACCAAGGGAAGACTGGGGAGTTGTCCTTTCAGTGAATTTACAATGAACGTATAATCTTCGGAAGTATTTTTCATTTGTATTGAGTTTGTGCTGGTTTGCCTGGGATGTAGAATAATTCTTATCTTTTTAATTTATAATGTAAAGTATCCTTAAAAGTTTTCTAATTATATGAAAGTCGTTGTTGTGGGTGCCGGGATTTCCGGTTGTGTGTGTGCGTATCGCTTAGCGGAACAGGGGCATGATGTTGTTTTGGTTGAAAAAGGCCGCGGTGTGGGTGGCAGGATGTCGACCAGGAGGATGGCTGGGGCTCGAATTGATCATGGTGCACAATTTTTCACCGTGCGGGATTCTAGAATGAAGGAATTGCTTACAAAATGGCAATCCATGGACGCAGTAGTTCCGTGGTATGATTCAATCGCAGGGAGAGAAGATATTCCCAAAAGTATTCGATACCGTGGTGTAAATGGTATGACTGCTCCTGCGAAGGCTTTGGCGAGGTCTTTTTCTTTTCAAAAAGAATTTTTTGTTGATTCTATTTTCTTTGATGAAGAATGGCAGATTAATGAAAAGGGGGGGGGGAACCGAAAATTATTTGCAGATCATTTAGTACTCACCCTTCCCGTGCCTCAAATGCTGGAACTTTTTCAAAGAAGCCAATTTGAATTAGAATCAAAGGTAATGGATCAATTAGAAGCAGTACGTTACACCCGCTGTCTTGCCCTGTTGGGAATTTTGGACCGTCCCTCCTCCCTTTCTTCCCCAGGAACAATTACTCACCCGACAACGGAAATTGATTGGATTTCAGATAACCACATGAAGGGAACTTCTCCGATTCCTGCCTGCACTGTTCATGCAGTCGATTCTTACTCCCAACAATTTTGGGACGCTCCTGATGAAGAACGCGGACCTTTATTAGTGGCCGCCGCAGAAGAGTGTCTCAATGCCAAGATTACTGAATGGAAATGCCACCGTTGGGGCTTTGCCAAGCCATTGGTTACCTTTGGAGCCACTCAATACACATCCGCCTGGGACCGGTTGAGCCTAGCGGGAGACAGTTTTGGAGGCGAACGAATTGAAAATGCCGCAATGTCCGGTTGGGATGCGGCCCAGGCAATTATTGACCAAATTTAGTTTTAGAAACGGAAGCGATACCCGATCTCGAATAAAGGTGCACTCTTGATATCTTTTTCATAGAGCACTCCTCCGACATCATTTTTAATTTCGATTTCTCGGGCCACTTCAAATCCAATTCCTCCATATACTGCCTGTTTTTCTGAAAAGTTCCATTGTAATGAGGTTGTTACTTGGTACCCACTTAGGGAGAGATCCTTCTCCACCCCTGAGTCGTAGGTATTCCAATCATTACTAGAATATTTCCCATCGATTATAAAATCAATTGAATCTGTAATTGAGTATCGATAACGAAGAAAGGGCCCGGCAAAAAGAAAGTCTGAGTTTTCGGTTGGTTCCCATGAAAAACCGATTCCTGGGAGGAAGGTGTTGTCATTAAAGCCAGTACTGTAAAAAGCCCCAAAGATCCATTGGAAGGATTCACTTACCTTGTAGCGACCTCCTGCCATAGTCATATATTTCATCGCATCTCCGCTTACATGATCAAAATCACCCGATAGGCTTGGATTAAAAAGAAAAATCCACTGCAGGTGTTCAGATTGATCCAGTGCTGCAAAAATGGGGAGATCGATCGAGTTTAGGCTACTTTCATTGAGCAAAGAGCGATTCGAGATATCAAGCTTGGACAATTCGTAACGAAAGCCTGCCCCCAAAGCCCATTTTTCGGTTTTATGAAAAAAGATAGGACTCATAATCCCCCATTGGTCTATTCCTAACTTTATACCAGTACCTTCGATACTTCTATCCGGTGTGTGCGAATAAGTTGTTCGAATCGCCGCCATTTCTTTTTTGAAATCCTGGGCATGCAATTCAAAGAGGAATGGACTAATTAAAGTCAAAGCGAGAAGTAATGTTTTCATAAATTTCATGTTTTTATTTTAGGAGTAAAAAAGAATCCGTCAAGGGAGGGGTTGGACATTTTTGAAGTTAACCATACAATAATCGATATGCATACGCTTACACAAACTCAGACTCTGCCTGTTGCCCGGGAAAAACTTTGGGCTTTTATTTCAGTCCCACAAAATTTGAATGAAATCACACCGCCCAAAATGGCGTTTAAGATTGTGGGTGAACTCCCCAGTTCCGCTTATGCCGGCTTACTTTTAGAATATAAGGTAAAAATCCCGGTTCTGGGTTGGACGAGTTGGCTAACCGAGATTAAATATGTAAAAGAAGGATTTTCTTTTATGGATGAGCAACGCGTCGGACCTTACAAATTATGGCTTCATACTCATACTTTGGAAGAGGTGGAGGAGGGAACCAAAATGACCGATGAAATTCGTTATCAAATGCCATTTGGGATATTGGGAACGATTGCTCATTTTCTATTTGTGAAGCGTACTTTACAACAAATATTTCAATACCGGAGAGAAAAATTGGACGAACTTTATCCTCTTTAATCAACGAGGCATTTCATGACTGATCGCTTTCTTCAATCCTTCATGCTTCAAAACTGGGAGGATTTACTTCTTTTGCATTGGCCAATTGACAAAAGCGACCTTGGGCAATCGATTCCCGATGATTTGGAAATTGATACCTTTGAGGGACAGGCGTGGTTAAGTGTGGTTGGCTTTCGGTTGAGCGGGTTGCGGATAAACCCGATTAGTTGGATGCCCTGGCCTTCTTTCTGGGAGATTAACCTGCGGACCTATGTAAAAGATAAGCAGGGTAATAAAGGCGTATGGTTTTATTCGCTGGATTCTTCCGATATATTTGCCGTTCTGGGTGCTCGGCTAATGTATGGATTACCCTACAATCTCTCTCTGACCGAAGGCAGAGTTAGTTCGAAGCGGATTACTTTTTGTTCCCGTCGAAAGTTACCCCACGCAAGAGCACGCTCGGAATTCGGAGCATCCTTTGCACCCATTCAATCGGGTACTGAATTTTCCGGCAGTACATTGGATCATTTTTTGCTGGAAAGGTACCGCTTTTGGGCAAGACGAAAGTGGGCCACTGTATCGACTTCAGCTCGTGTCCGCCATACCCCATACCAGGCGGTTCGTACCCAAGAAATCCATTACAAGGGGGAATTATTCAGTTCCCAGGGAATTGCGGAGCCTACCCACGAGGCAACGTTGGGACATTATTGCAAGGGGCTAAAGGTTCATGCTTCTGCCCCGTCATGGGCATTCTCAATTGCCGGCCAGGCAAACCATAGATAAGTGGAGTTTTCCATTCGTTGGCAACCAAAGAGGCAGGCCTCCCGTAACTCAGAAAGACTGGCGTGCTGATGAGCCCGGGTCATTGATTCTTCAATTAGATTCCAAAGAACTTGATCGTTTTGAAAGGGAGGATTTAGAGGGTTTATTCCGTGGACGATTTCCTCGATTTCCTCATGCTTTTCCTTTTTTGTCTCGGCTTTAGCAATTGCCAAAATACAGTCCGGTACTGCGTCCTTGATTAGTTCCATATGGAATTCGCCATTCGCAGATCGAGGAGAAAGTAAATTGGCGAGGCAGTACATGTTGGCGTCATACTCAGCAAATTCAACACAGCGCTCTGTCACCGGCCCATCAAAGAAATGACCACACCGAACTTTTCCCTGGGATGAAAAGTAGGCGTGTTCTGCACCCCACCATTTAGTCTTGAGTAATCCGGCACTGTGCAGTCGAAGTTTTTCATCCTCCACCAAGCGGGGAGGGTCAATATCTCCAAAAGATGCCCGCATGATTTTAAGTTGATCCCGGCAAAGATAAAAGAGACGGCGGACATCTCCCATCGCAAAAGAATCTCCTTTTAATCGATCCGAGAAAAAACTGAGAGAGGGCATCGAAGAAAGGAGTGACCGTTGTACGGACTGAGCAACTGGACGGTCATCTTCAATTGAATGTGAAAGGAGAGAGTCAACGGACTGGGAAAAAGAGGGGCTTTTATGAAGCACTTTTTGCAGTCCTGACATGTCACCCGCGGCTGCATTGGAGTCGCCCGCGACTAAAGGACTGAGTACTAGTAAATCTTCGTATAACTGATAGAGTTCATCTTGCACCTGCAAACTTTGAATCTCTTTGAGCGGAACACACCCTCCGCCTCCCTGGTATCGCTCGTCTTGACGGGAGAAATTCCTATGAAGCTTTTGAATGGATTCAGAACTTAAGAAAGAATCAAAGCATAAGCTCGGTTGGCAATTTTCCAAAATTCGACTGCGGACTTCCTTCCCCAAGGATTTTGGCTTGGAGGAAAGGGCAAGGTTGGCACAGTCTTCCTGGGCCTGGGCCAATGAATTACGTGCTTCATCGTTTTCTTCTAACATTGCCTCGAAGAGCAATGATTCTTCTTTCGGCAGAACACCAAGGGTGTAATCGAGGGCTTTTTGAGTAAGTGTGTCCAAGGAGGTAAAAAATTAATTACTATTGTGTAGGCGGGATATTCTCAAATCAATCTGCATTTTTGATTGGCTTAAAAAAACGGGAACTAAATTTGGGTTCATAGTCGGAGGGTGGATAATGAATTGCGGAGTTTTTCAATCGCCAATCGTGTTCTCGATTTAACTGTGCCCAGAGACAAATCCAATCGTTTGGCAATTTCCTGTTGGTTCATGCCCTTGAAATAACTCAGCTCGATGACTCGTCTTTGTTCTTCAGGGAGGTGAGTAAAGGCACGGTGCAGATGTTCATGTTCATCCGATGCGGTTGCTTTCTCCGCTCCGTTTTTATCCATTTGATCCGGTCGACTGGACAGGATTTCATCGGTTTCTCCACGATCCAGTCTCCTTTTTCTGGAACGATAGCGGTCAATACTTCGGTTTCTTGTTAGGACTAGTAACCAACTGCTGAATTTACCTTTAGCGGGAGAATAAGCCTCGGGTTTTTTCCATAGAATGGAAAAAATATCCTGAATAACCTCCTCCGCTTCCCAGCGATCTCCCAAAATTTCAATCGAAAGTGAAAACATAACCTTGGCAAATCCGTCATACAACTCCTCGAAAGCCGAGATGTCGCCATTGTGTATCCTTTCCCAAACCTCATTTTCTATTTTTTGCATTTGATTGCGGTAACCAAGTTATAAATTAATGCCCACCTAGAGAATGTACCGCAATCGATTTTTTGTTTTTTCTTTTATTATAATTAGTTGAAGTCATGCTCATCAGTTCTGCTTAAGCGAGACTGGGAAAGATTTTGTCTTCGAAATTAGAAAGTAGAGGGGTATTCGCTTATTGTTCCACAATTTGATGAGCTTTTAAATGATCGAGGCTCACCACTGCGAGCGCGGATTCCTCGCAAGCAGCCAACCGTACTTTTGGCGGTACCCCCGCCTCGAAGGCTTCCTGCCAACGTGCGGCACAGAGGCACCAACAGTCGCCATCATTAAGTCCGGGGAAGTTGTATTCTGGCATCGGGGTGCTTAAGTCATTCCCCATTGATTTACTGAATGCCAAGAAAGCATCCGTCATTTGGGCGCAAATTACATGTCGGCCACCATCATTGGCATCGGTTTCACAACTCCCATTACGATACCACCCAGTGTTCAGACGGGTACAGCAGGGTTGTAAGGGTTCGCCCAGTACATTTTTGGGGCCTTCATTATTAATTGGTGCGATCATTGGAGTTCAATCAATGGGATTATTCTTTTATCACAAGCAAGAAATTATTCATGTCCTTCAAATTAGTATAAAAAGTTTAGCGTTTTTATAAAAATTAATGCGGTAAATAACTAGCTTGCCATCGCGAGGGCGTAGCCCGTGGCGATCCACTGTGCTTCAATAACTGAATGGACAAACTCGAAAGCGTCCATCGAGATACGATGGGTTCCCGCGTCGCTCCTTCCGTTCGTTCCTCGCAATGACAAAGTGCCGCGAGTTTCTCGTTGGTAAGTCTTTGTGCGGTTCGCTTTTTAGTTGTTGGCATAAAATAACTTCATTTCCTGCGTGACCCAATTTAGAAATTCCTACAACCTGGGTATTGAAATGGCAGAATTTTTATCATCGTTCTCGGGTTGGCTCTGGGGTAACCTACTTTTTATACTGTTGGGTGGTGGGGCATTTTTTGCCCTTTTTTCCCGTTTTTCTCCCTTTCGATACCTTGGGCACGGCCTTCAATTGCTCTTTGGGAAATATCAGGAAAAGGATGCGCCCGGCGAGGTTAGTCATTTCCGTGCTCTTTGCAGTGCCCTGTCGGGAACGGTAGGGATGGGAAATGTGGCGGGAGTGGCAGTTGCGATTACTCAAGGGGGGCCGGGAGCTTTATTCTGGATGTGGGTCTGTGCACTGCTCGGAATGGCGACCAAGTTTTACACCTGCTCCTTGGCAGTGATGTACCGGGGGAAGGACGAAAACGGGGTGGAGCAGGGCGGGCCAATGTATTTTATCCGAGAAGGACTGGGAGAGAAGTGGAAACCATTGGCGGTCTTTTTTGCCGCATGTGGAATGTTTGGATGCCTGCCTCTTTTACAATCCAATCAACTTACTCAAATCGTACGTTCGATGTTTTTCGAACCACAGGGCTGGTTTGTGGGCTCCGAGAATACCGTACAGGCTGGGAATGCTTTGTTTGGACTGTTGCTTGCGGTTCTTGTCGGGATGGTGGTGGTCGGTGGAATCAAGCGGATTGGTGCCTTTGCCGCCCGGCTTGTTCCCGGTATGGTTCTATTGTATGGGGGAACTTCACTGGTAATTATTTTACTCCATGCCGATCGAGTTTTTCCATCTCTTAGTCTGATCTTATCCGATGCCTTTACCGGGCAGGCAGTGGCAGGAGGGGCGTTGGGAATGGTAATTGTAACAGGGGTCCGCCGGGCTGCTTTTTCCAACGAGGCCGGAATGGGGACCGAGGCGATGGCCCATGGAGCGGCTAAAACCAAGGAGCCGATACGGGAAGGCTTGGTCGCGATGTGGGGTCCCGTGATTGATACTTTACTTATGTGCACACTCACCGGACTGGTTCTGATGGTCACTGATGTGTGGAGATCGGGTGAAGGGGATGGTGTTCTACTCACCACCCAGGCCTTTGAACAGGCATTACCCGGAGTTGGACCTTACCTGTTGCTCGCCGGTGTGCTTTGCCTGAGCTTTTCATCGATGCTTGGATTTTCCTATTATGTGGTTAAGTGTGGATGCTTTCTTTTCGGGCAAAAGGCACGACTGCCCATGCTCGGCTTTTATCTGCTCACTATTATCGTCTCTGCTGTTGCCACAATGGCGGAGATTATCAATTTTTTGGATATCGCCTTTGGGTTAATGGCAATTCCCACGATTTTATCAAGTATGCTATTGGCTCCCCGAGTGAATGAGGCGGCCAGGAAGTATTTTGCCGGCTTGAAGAAGGCTTAAGAAAGCGAAGGAATTTCCTACGCGTTCATTGCATGCAGCGGATTGCCGCGTCGTCCATTCCACTTTCTTCTCGCAATGACAATGGTGTGCTCACTGCCATTCCTTACCACACCTTGTCATCGCGAGGGCGAAGCCCGTGGCGATCCACTGTGTTTCAGAAAGCGAACCGCACACAGCTTCACTCCACAACCTTGTCATCGCGAGGGCTGAAAGCCCGTGGCGATCCACTGTGCACTCGTAATCGTACCGCACTCTCCGAACACGTTTATTGCATCCAGTGGATTGCCGCGTCGCTCACTTGCGTTCTCTCCTCGCAATGACAATGAGCGTGTTGTAATAAAAGCGCACACTCTATTCCTTACCACCCTTGTCATCGCGAGGGCGTAGCCCGTGGCGATC
>NZ_CAXLMO010000025.1:0-27250 GCF_964187635.1 Candidatus Seribacter sulfatis
GTCATAAGCGGGATTAGAGGCTCACATGGACCAAGAATAAAAAACAAAAATAGGGCAAAGGGAGTACATCGAGAAAAACTTGAATTTCTTGGGACTACACCAGATGAGCTATCCTGAGCCATTCGTTTTGCTCGGATTGCCCATTTGATTCCCCAGATAAAATAAACGGCGCCAAGCAACAACAGAAACCAACCCGCAAAATCCCCCCGAATAGATTGCACGGTTTCAATGTTAAAGAAAGCAAAGCCTAGAAGGAAGACCAGCAAGCCAACTAATACTGTTCCTAAGACATGACTGACTCCACAAAACGCAACATAACTTGCCGTTTTTGGCCCACTCCAACCATTCGTTCTAGCCATAGCAACAAGGGGAAGGTAATGATCCGAGGAACATATAAAAATTATTTCTTCAATATATATTTATCAAACAATAAATGTCATATTATATTGAAATTTTTAACTCATTAGCATGAGCATAATTAATCATTTATTATAATAATTATTTTGATGAATATTTTTCATTTAAATCTGCCCTTGCATTTATTTTTGCGTGTAAACAGAATAAAAGGACTAAATTTATAAACCGCTTTGAAACTATTTTTGAAAATTGGACTACCCTGGATCTGTTCGCTTGCCGCCATTTTCTACTTGGGCTTGGAACTCGGGTCTTCTTCGACTCCCCCGAAGTATTCTGTTGGCGAAGTGGAAGAAAAAAGAAAAAATCCTCAAACATCCTCTTTCCAACCCCCATCTCGTGAAAATAAATTGCAATCGCTAACTGCGTCTTCCACTAATTCAACTAGATTTTCTCAAAAAAGCATTAACAACCCTTCATTACCACCCAACCTCATTAGGATAATGGAAGGGGGAGACATGATAGAAAGTATGGGTGCCTACCTCGATGCAGTTCGGGCGATGGATAAAGGAAATGTAACTGAAGTAATTAGTGCATTTGAAGCCCTACCGAAAGGGTATGGTCGCCACCTGGAAATGAAGTTACTAATGAGGAGTTGGTCTGCGATCGACCCAGAAGCAGCCCTACGATACGCAAATGAATCCTTGGATCCGAAAAGTGAGAGACGGTTTGGAATTTCGGAAGTACTTGCCGGATGGGCAAATCGAGACCCAAAGGGTGCGATCGAGTGGGCAAAAGCGAATAATTCAAGTGAAAAACCGGAGGATAATCCCCTACTTCTAGGGGTTATCAAAGGCTTAGCCGAACAAAATCTTGATTCTGCGAATCAAATCTTCCGAAATTTACCCCAAGGAAGTGCACGATGGCAGGCATCCACTTTTCTTGCTCAGAAGTATGCTGAAATGGGATTCGACCGTGCAATTGATTGGGCCAACCAATTCCCTGAAGAAGACGAAAGAATGCGCGAAACGATTTTAGGACAGATGGGGGCTCGATTAGCAAGGCAGGATATAACTGCCACCGCACAGTGGGTAAAATCAATGAAAAATGATAAAGCCTCCCTCCGAGTTATGGATAATTTACTGACCCAATGGGTAACGAAAGATGCCACTGCTGCTTCCCAATGGGTCGATCAAATAGCCGAGGACGATAAACGGTATTACGGAATGAAACAACTAACTTCCAGATGGGCATTATCTGACCCCATTGCCACAGCTGAATGGTTAAACTCTTTCCCCCCACAATTAGAAATGGACCCCGTGGTCAATGAATTCGTAAACCGAATCTCAACCCGTGACCCTGAGGGGGCAGCAGGATGGGCATTATCGATTGTGGATCCAAAGACTAAAGAACAAGCGGTCAATAAAGCGATCGCAGCGTGGAATCGAATGGATCCGGAAAAAGCAAAGACTTGGCAACAAAACAACTTACCAAGAATCAAATAGTTCGGTTATTTACCGATTGTTTCGATGATCGCTACGATTGGTAAAAATAAAGCGATTACGATAAATCCGACTGCTACTGCCAAAAACACGATCATAACGGGCTCAATTAAGGAAGTCATTCCCGCCACGGCATTATCGACATCTTCATCGTAATTATCCGCAATACGGTTAAGCATCGCAGGAAGCTCTCCAGTCTCCTCCCCAATTTCAACCATGCTGGTAACCATGCTTGGAAATACGGTCTCTCTTTCCATTTGAACCGCCATTGCCTCACCATCCCGTACCGAGTCATGCACCTTACTCATTGCGTTAATAAATAAGCCGTTTGACAGAGTATCCCGTGTAATCTGTATAGCTTGCAGGATTGGAACTCCACTACTGAGCAGTGTACCAAAGGTTCGAGTGATACGAGATATGTTTGATTTACCCACCACATCTTTAACCGCCGGTACATTAAGTCCAAGCCAATCAAAAACTTTTGCTCCCGGTTTCGTTTTCTTAAAAAGAAACAAACCACCCACAGTTCCCCCCATTCCGCCAAGAACGAGGATTGGGTGAGTGGAAAAAAGTTCACTTATTCCAATCACGATTTGAGTGGGCCCAGGAAGCGGTGCTCCACGAAGCATTTGCTCAAATATTGTCTGAAATTGGGGAACCACAACCATCATTAACAGGGTAACAATTCCCACGGCCACAAACATGATCACACTGGGATAAATCATGGCAGATTTAACTTTTTTAATAGTTCGAATATTTTTTTCCTGAAATTGTGCTAATCGATCGAGCACCAATTCCAGCACCCCACCTGCTTCTCCTGCTTTCACCATATTGACATATAAATTATCAAAAACTTTGGGGTACCCTGCTAATCCGTCCGATAAGTTGCCGCCCGAGGAAACCTTTTCTGAGATATCTTCGAGCATGGCTTTAAATTTTGGCTTCTTATCCTGCTGCTTAATCATAACCTCCAAGCTGCGCAACAAGGGCAATCCAGCATGAACCAAGGTAGACATTTGGCGGGTAAAAATAGAAATATCCTCGGAATTGGGTCCTCCACCCAATTCAATCGCCAAAATCCCCCCGTTTTTCTTCTTCTTTTTCGATTTGGCTGGCTTGAGGGCTTTTTCCGCTTTCACCTTCTTTTTCGATTTTTTAACGGATTCCTTCGCTTCGGGTTCCACAGGCGAAGCAGGGGCAGGGCTGCCAGTAAGCGGGGTCTCTTGCATCGGTAAAACCTTAGAGACGGTAAGTCCGTATTGGGCTAATTGGGCGTAGGCTTGTTCTTCATTAGGGGCCTCAAAGGTTCCCTGTTGAGGGTCGCCATTCTGATCGGTTGCGGTAAATTGATAGACAGGCATAATAGTTAAATGTTAATCGTTTTAAGTATATTTCAAGACTTCTTCAACCGTACTCTCTCCATCGAAGATGGAACGAATCCCATCCTCCCTTAAGGTACGCATACCCTGTTCAATCGCCTTTTGTCGGAGCACAAGAGTCGCAGCCCCAGAATTAATCATTTCCCGAAAGGCATCGGTTGCTTTAATCATTTCAAACAAACCGGTACGTCCCCGGTAACCCGACTGATTACATTCTGCACAACCTGCACCAAAATAAAATTGGCGTTCTCCTACCTCATCTGGATTCAATCCGAGATTTTGGAAGACTTCTTTTTTAGGTTCATATGCTTGCTTACAGCTCGAGCAGATTTTTCGAACCAATCGTTGAGCGAGAACAAACTCCAGTGATGCAGAAAGAAGAAAAGGCTCCAAACCCATATCAATTAACCGAGTCACAGCACCTGGAGCATCATTGGTATGCAATGTACTCAAAACCACATGCCCAGTAAGAGATGCCTGCACCGCAATTCTCGCCGTTTCAATATCGCGTATTTCGCCCACCATGATCTTATCGGGATCCTGTCGTAAAAAAGCCCGTAACGCACGAGAGAAATCCAGTCCAACCTGGTGGTTGATGGGCACCTGCATAATTCCTTCGATTTCATACTCTACTGGATCTTCTGCAGTTATTAATTTAGTTTCAATGGTGTTTACTTCCCGTAGTGCACTGTAAAGAGTAGTAGTTTTTCCTGAACCAGTTGGACCAGTCACAATAAAGATTCCATTAGGTCGACGGACTGCGTCTCGAATATTGGTCTTCACATTTTCTGGGAGTCCCAAGTTATCGAGGTCTAAGTTGACCGCTGACTTATCGAGCACACGCAAAACCACACTCTCTCCAAATTGAGTCGGTAAAGTAGAAACCCGAAGGTCAACTGCTCTGCCTTCAATGGTCATTTTAATACGCCCATCCTGTGGAATACGATGCTCGGCAATATTTAAATCAGCGATTACCTTGATCCGTGAAATAACTGGCAGGGCCAAGCTTTTAGGAGGGGGAGACATTTCATAAAGCGCTCCGTCCACTCGGTAACGAATTCGAAATTCATTCTCGAATGGTTCGAAATGAATATCTGAAGCCTGTGCCCGAATTGCCTGCTGCATGACCAGGTTTACAAAACGAATAATGGGAGTCTCATTTGCAGCATCACTTAGTTCATTTTCCTTCGATTCATCTAAACCCTCAAAGTTTTCCAAGCCAACATCTCCCAATAAATCATCGAGTGAACTTTCTTCCTGAGGGTAGTGTACATCCAAAAGTTGAGCCACATAATCTGGGTCGCAAACCACTAATTGAATCTCGAGATTCAATGCAAAAGTAAGGTCATCAATAATCGCAGAATTAAATGGATCGGCAGCAAGAAGGTGAACGCCTCCCTCCGAAAGGTAAAGTGGGACAATTGCGTATTGACGAGCCAGATCAGCTCCGATTGTAGAAATCGCCTCGCTTTCAATTTCAGTTACCTCTCCGACCTGTAATTCATATCCCAAAAACTCCGAAACCAAGCTTAGGATGTCTTCCTTAGAAGCCAGCCCCGCAGCAATAATTGAATCCGCATAAGATCGCCTCCCGGCGATTACTTCCTCGTCAAACAACTCCTCTAATCCGTGTTGGGAAACCCCGTCCACTTGCTTAAAGATATCTCGAATACTGGAATTGTAATCTACAAAAAGCATGATTTTTATTATTCCTCTGCTGTGGTTACCATGAGGACCTCGTCCAATGTGGTGACTCCCGCTAACACTTTTCTAAATCCATCCTCACGCATTGACCGCATCCCCATTTCACGAGCCTTCTTACGTAATTCAACGATGCTTACATTATGGTAAATCATTTCTTCAATTTCCTGATTGACCACAAAAATTTCAAACACACCTTTTCGGCCACGGAATCCACTGTCTCCACATTTGGCACAGCCTGCTCCATGCATAAAAGTCGCACTGGAGGCCTGGTCTTCTGATACTCCCAAAATATTGAGTTCACTACCTTTCGGGGTGTAAGGTTCTTTACAGTTTTGACAAATCGAACGAACTAATCGTTGGGCAAGAGCCGCCCGCAAGGATGCGGACACGAGAAATGGCTTTACTCCCATATCAATTAAACGAGAAACGGAACTCGGTGCATCATTGGTGTGAAGCGTACTGAATACCATATGTCCTGTAAGAGAAGCATTAATCGCAATCTCTGCAGTTTCCAGGTCACGAATCTCTCCGACCATGACAATATTGGGTGCCTGTCGGAGCATAGAGCGTAATGCTGCCGAAAAAGTCATCCCTACCTCCGTTCGAACTTGTACCTGGTTAATACCGGCCACCTCATACTCGACCGGGTCTTCCACTGTAATAATTTTACGATCCGGTTTGTTAATTACATTTAATGCAGAATAGAGAGTGGTTGATTTTCCAGAACCCGTTGGTCCCGTCACTAGAAAAATTCCGTCCGGTAATGTAATGACCTTTTCAAAAGTAGTTTGATCATCAGAGAAGAATCCAAGTTGGGGAAGACCCAAGCTTAAACTTTCCTTATCCAAAATACGCATCACAATGCTTTCACCATGCACCGTGGGTAAAGTGGAGACTCGAAGATCAATCACTTTTTCGCCTACCTTCACATTGATTCTTCCATCGAGCGGCACCCGTTTTTCAGCTAAACTCACATTGGCCATCAGTTTAGTTCTAGATATGATGGAGGGTTGTAACCTCTTCGGTGGATCTTGTTGCTCACGTAATTTCCCATCCACTCGAAAGCGGATACGAAACTTCTTTTCTAAGGGCTCCATATGAATATCGGATGCCCTCATTTCCAGAGCATCTTTAATGATCGAATGAACATATTTAATAATGGGAGCATCTTCCTCGCTTACATCTTCCGAGTTCACTCCATCGCCAATTTCAATATCATCATCCCCCACCCCGCCAAAGAAATCCTTCATCTTACGATCTTCGGCCGCACCATAAGCCTCATCAATCGCAGCTAATACCGAGCCCCGATATGCAACTTTGGGATTAATTGATTTTCCTAAAAGATGGGTCAGGTTATCAAAGCCATCCTGATCGAGAGGGTTTCCAAAAACAATTTCAATCTCAGCACCTGTTGCCCCAATCGGAAATGCTTCGTACTGCCTTGCCCACTCTGGAGTAAGCAGAGCAATAATATCTTCTGTTGGATTGACTTGGGAAACATCCACTGCATCCATGTTCAGCTCGGTGGCTAAAAAACTGACCACTTCTGACTCGGGCATACCCGTTTTTGCCAGGACGCCGTTCATAATTGCGAGTTCTTTCCCGCCAATTAAGCTGTCACCCTCTGCCTCCACCTCTGCGGTAATTTCTGCCAAAACCTCATCGGAAAGCATCCCCTGTTGCTTAAATGCGTCTAGGATAAATTCGTCCGTTGGGTTCATGTGATATTGCTGAAAAGAAAAGTAAAATAAAAGAAAGTAAAAATATAGTAAAATTTTCTTATTATTTACAAGCTCATCTGCCCAAGCCCACTAAAAATTCAGGATTATTTTTGGTTTTACGGACTCGTTGAATGAACATCTCCATCGCCTCAACCGGAGGAACACCTTTAAGGGAACGCCTAAGAGAATAAATTTTATTTAACTCATCAGGGTGATATAAAAGTTCTTCTTTACGAGTTCCACTTTTCTCAAAATCCAAGGCAGGGAAAATCCTTTTATTGGAAAGTTCACGATCTAAGTGAAGTTCCATATTGCCAGTGCCCTTAAACTCTTCAAAAATCACTTCATCCATTTTACTTCCAGTTTCAACCAACGCGGTTCCAAGAATGGTTAAACTCCCCCCTCCTTCAATATTTCGGGCGGAACCAAAGAATCGTTTGGGCCGTTGCAAAGCGGTTGCCTCCACTCCGCCACTCAGTATTTTCCCACTGTTGGGCATTGTGGCATTGTAGGCTCGGGCAAGCCTGGTAATCGAGTCGAGTAAAATAACGACATCTTGATTGCACTCGACCATACGACGAGCTTTTTCAATTACAATTTCTGCTGCATGAACATGACTTTCCGCACTTTCATCAAACGTGGAGGCAATCACTTCAGAATCGGGAACCTGACGACGAAAATCGGTCACCTCTTCCGGGCGCTCGTCCACCAGTAGGACAATTAAATGAGCATTGGGATTATTGACACGAAGTGCACGCGCAATTGCCTGTTGCAGTACAGTTTTCCCGGTTCTGGGTGGAGCGACAATTAAACCTCGTTGGCCAAAACCAATCGGAGAAACAAGATCGACCACACGCATGGATACATTATCCCACTCCACATCCGCATTTGTCTCAAGATAAATACGATCCAATGGATAATAGGGAATTAATTCCGTAAAGGGCATTATCCGGGATGCCTCCTCGGGGTCACCGTTCATCACCTTGTCGATCTGAATTACAATCGGGCAGGTGGAAAGTTCCATCTTAGGATGAATAAACCCTTGAACAAGATGTCCTGTTTTCAGTCCAAATCGTTTAATCAATACCGCAGGAACGAGGGGGCTTTGTGCTCTGAGTCGATAGTTATCTTTTTCCTGAAGTAGAAAACCATGCCCGTCCTCAGTGACCTCAAGAATAGCAGAGATTTCGACGGGTTGCTTTTTTTCTAAACAGGCATTAAACAAAAGATCAAAAATTTCTTCGCGGATTGGAGCGGGTGGTAATTCAATTTCCACCGCTAAAGAGGAAATTTTTTCCTTCAGTTCTTGAAGGGGCAAAACATAGAGTTCATTAAAATTGATCGCCGCTTCATCCGACCCGGCAAAAAGTTCTGCTAAAGTAGAAATTCCCTCCTCTGTCTTTAATCCTTCAAACTCAAGTAAGTTTCCTAGTTCGAGAGATTTAGATTCAGTATCCTCAAACGGTAACTTGCGAGGCTTTTTAAATTTGGGGCGGGGCTTATTGTTCTTTTGCCTTTTTTTATCCTGCCAATTTTGTTTTTTGAAATTCTTATTTCCCTGTCCCTGTTGATGTCCCTGTTGATGTCCTTGCCCCTGTTGATTGGGGTGATTGTGCCTGGGTTGCTGAGGGTGTGGCTTACTGGGTGCAGAAACTGGCTTAGTTTCGGGAGTATTATTTTCTTTTGGTTTTACGACTGGAGGCTGAGGAGCATTCTCTTCTTTCTCATAAGGATTCGATGCAGGTTTCTCTGGTTCACTCCCGTCAGTACTAAAGAAAAGCTGTGCATCATTAACCGGTTCTGTAACCACCGGCTTGGTCTTTTTAGGAGTTGCCCTCTTTGGTTTCGGCTTCTCGACCGGAGTATCCTTCTTCACCTCTTCCGGCGTTGCATTTTCTACGGGAAGAATCTCCTTTTCGATTTCTTTTACTTTTTTGGGACTGGTCTTGGTAGTTTTTTTCGTGGGCATAGCAAATTATTTAAGAATGGAATTTATAAATGAGTTAAAAAGTTTTTGATTTGTAATTCTAAAAAATTGAGATCACCGCCTCCTAAGATAACAAAATGGGCACGATCCGATTTTTCTTCAACCGGCATTTGGGCATTGATTCGGGCGATAATTTCATCGTGGTCCAAACCCCTCTCTTGCAGCCGAGTAATCTGCTTGCACGAAGAAGTATGGACCGAAATCGTTTTTGTAAAAAGGGCATCAAGATCATTTTCAAAAAGAAGCGGGACTTCCACGACAAATTTGCGATAAGAAGAAAGCTGAACGAGAGACATCCATCTTTCCCGCACAAGAGGGTGTAACAACCCTTCCAACCAAGTGCGCTCCGTGGAAGAATTAAATATTACATGAGCAAGTTGTACTTTGTCAATGTTTCCATGTACATCCTTCATTGGTGCACCCCAACGGTTTACAATTTGACCAATAACTTCTTGATCATCTTCTAATAATTGGTGAACCAGGGAATCTGTTGAAACCACTTGCCAGCCAAGATCTGCAAATTTCTTACAAACTGTCGACTTGCCACAAGCAATTCCCCCAGTGATTCCTACCACCACTTTATTGGGGAATGGAAACATGTGATTTATATTCTGTAATTGGGAATGACAGGCAAGCCTCGAAATTAAATTAATTTTGAGATAATCGGCTTGCTTCTAATTTTTGACTCTTTATTATGACCCCTTTCCTAAAAGGTAGGGTATCCAAGTGGCTAAAGGATGCGGACTGTAAATCCGCCCGCTTCGCGCGTTCGTCGGTTCGAATCCGACCCCTACCACCATTTTGTTAAAAAAAGATTGAGAGACAAAGTACTGCTTAATTAAATTTCACATGCCAATGGAGTTGGTTGGATAAACAGCCAACGCTTTATTAATCGGTTTAATTTATTGTTCAACAAATCGAATGATCCCAAGGCTCTTCCTCCTTCATTTTGACAATTATCACATTAAGGAATCAACAAATAATACTTCACTGCACACCCTCCACTCATTGCCCCCCTTTGAAAGCTCTAAGAAAAAAAGGGAAATCCTATCTTCTACCGACCTGCATTACTGAGAGATGACGATCACAATATTCAATATTTGACAGGATATAATTTGCTCGGCAATGGTGATTTGATGAGAAAGGGTCTAAAGTGGGTTTTGATAATAATTGGAGGGGTTTTACTTTACCTTTATAATGTTTGGATAGGACGCTTCCCGGGATGAATAAAGTTTCAGAATGGGGAAGTAATTTTTTTCATGTGGGTATATTGGCATTATCTCTTTCTATCGTTTTTTCCGAATACACCAGTCAATTCCTGTATGCTCATTACCAAACATGGTCCGCTTGGCGATCGATGATCGGGTCGGATCCAAATTCATTGACTCTAATTTTACAAAAATTAACTTGGGCAGGCTTCTTTTTTGCCACTTGGTTTATGTTGTGGAAACTAGATTCTTTTTTCCGGCAACCCCTTCATGCAGGTGATGAATCAAGTAAAGAGCAGGAGGAAACCGAACCAGGACAGGACGATAATATCGCCAAAACAGACCGCAGAAAAAGAAGGTATAATGAAGAAGATAAAGTTCTGATTGAAACCGAAGAGGATGTCCCAGATTCTTCAACCGACTCCCATACGGAACCCCATGAGATTATTTTCTTGCCCGAGGATTATGAATATGCGCGAGTTTTGGGGCTTAAAGAACCAATAGATTTGAAGGTTGTAAAATCAACCTACCGTAAAATCATTGCCCAATATCACCCCGATCGAGTGGTGGCAATGGGGCCGGAGATCAAAGAAGTTGCCGAGAAAAAAGCCAAGGAAATCAATGAGGCATACGAACATTTAAGGAAAAAGTTTGATTTAAGCTAAACGAGCATAATCAGTTCTATTTCCCCCCGATCTTACTTATCGCTTGAAGATGCGCACAAAATTCATACGATAGGACGCTTTTAAAAATTATGACTGACAAACCTACTCAACACGAATTTCAAGCGGAAACCAAACAGGTTCTAGATATTGTGGTTAATTCCCTCTACAAGGACAAAGAAATATTTATTCGGGAATTAATCTCCAATGCCTCAGATGCCTTGGAAAAACTGCGCCGCCTCCAATTAACTGAGAAAGAAATCTTTGAGGACGACTTAGAGCATGAAATTAAGGTTACGACCGATGACACCGCCAATACTTTGACCATTCAGGATTTTGGCCTGGGCATGAATAAAGAGGAATTAATCGAGAACCTGGGGACAATCGCACACTCCGGATCAAAAGCTTTTATTGAAGCACTGCAAGCCGATGGAGAAAAAAGTGACTCGTTGATCGGGAAATTTGGAGTCGGATTTTACAGTGTATTCATGGTTTCCGATAAAGTACAGGCATTCACCAGAACATGGAAGAAAGATGGAAGTGGACAGTGTTGGGAAAGTGATGGAAGTGGTTCCTACTCGATTGAAGAATCAAGCGATCAACAAAGAGGAACAAAAGTAGTAATTAATTTAAAAGAAGGTTTTTCTGAATTTGCAAAAGAAGACCGAGTCAAGGATATCATTAAGAAATATTCTGCTTTTGTTCAGTTTCCAGTTTCCTTAAATGGAGAGAAAGTAAATACGGTTGATGCGATTTGGCTTCGTTCCAAAAATGAAATCAAAGACGAAGAGTACGAGGAATTTTATAAATTTCAGTCCAACGACTATGAAGCTCCCCTCATGCGCATGCATTTTAGTGCAGACGCTCCACTCGAGATTAATTCCCTTCTTTTTGTACCGAAAAGAAACATGGAAAAAATGGGGATGTTCAGAAATGAAAACAAGGTAGCATTGCATTGCAGGAAAGTACTAATTGATGCAGAGCCCAAGGCTTTATTTCCGGAGTGGTTACGATTTTTAAAAGGAGTGGTCGATAGTTCAGACTTACCTCTTAATGTATCCCGCGAGGTAATGCAGGATAGTGAATTACTCAGAAAACTTAATCAGGTCCTGACAAAAAGATTTCTTCGATTCCTTAATGAACAATCAAAAAAGGAACCCGAAACTTATTTGGAATTTTGGAAAGAATTTGGCATTCTGATCAAAGAAGGTGCAGCTACTGATTTCACCTACAAAGATGATTTGGCCAAACTCCTTCGATTTGAATCAACTGCAATGGAACCGGGTAAGCTTACCGGACTCGATGAGTACATCGACCGAATGGCAAAGGATCAAAAAGAAATTTTATTTCTTTTCGGAAAAAGTAGGCAGTCCATCGAGGCAGGTCCTTACTTAGAAGCTCTAAAAGCACGTAGTCTTGAAGTTCTTCTTCTTACTGAACCTGTAGATGAATATGTAATGCAATCCGTTCGTGAGTATAAAGAGAAAAAGATTATCTCTGCCGACTCGGATGAATTAAAACTGGAAAAACTCGACCAGGAACCGGAAGGAAAAGCACTCAACAAGAAGGATACCAAATCATTGTGTAAATGGCTTAAGGAAAGCCTTAAGGATAAGGTATCAGAAGTTGAAACCGGCGATCGCCTGATCGACAGTCCGGTTTGTATAGTGGGCGGAGATGGTCTAGGAGGAGCATCTGCTCGTCGAGTTATGAAAATGATGCAGGGGGCTGATGATGGAATGCCAACTTCGCCGGTTAAACTTCAGGTAAATCAAAGACACCCCATTATTAAAGGGTTATCAAAGTTGTTAGAGTCAGACAAAGAAACTGCTGAGCTGATTGCAAATCAACTACTCGATAATGCATTGGCCACAGCTAATTTACTCGACGACCCGAGGGAAATGATCGCACGTAGCTATAAGGCAATCGAAAAGCTGGCCAATCAATAGGCGATATTTCACATAATTCGGCTCGGCAAAGAGAAGAATTGTGAATTATAGATCGATCCAATTTAAAAAATTGATATTGCGAAATTTTTAAAAGCATGAATAAATTCCCAACATGAATCGTTTACCATTACACTTTCGTATTCTTTTAGGAATAATTTCCACTTCTTTATTCTTTTCATTCTCTTCCTGTACTCGAGGAGGTTCCAATCCTTTCTCAAAGGATGATGGGGAAATTAAGGAAAACATTGAAAGCCTGATGGGGCTTGCAGTTGGCATGACCAAGGGACAAGTTTTTGAACTCGCCGGTATCGCAAACTATGTTGAAGGCTATGATTGGGGGAGTGCTTGGTTTTACAAAATCCGCAAAGGTGGAAACGAGGGCACTCTAGCTAATAAAGATATTGAGCAAAGGTATATGCCAGTTGTGTTTGATAATACGGACAGGGTAATGGGTTATGGACGGAAGTTTTATGATCAAACTTTAAGTGATCTTGGCTCTGGTCAATTTTAACCCCTACTAATTACCCCTCTTAAATGATTGTTCAGTTGACGAACGATATATAATTTGTTTTATTTAAAAGCTTTTCTCCAAATCTAACATGAAAACAACTCTTGCCAAAGCTGAAACAACTACCCACGGGTGGAGAATTGTGGATGCAAAAGATCAAATTCTTGGTAGACTCGCAGTGTCTATCGCTAATTCACTCCGCGGTCGCGACAAACCCACCTACACTCCACATGTGGACACAGGTGACTATGTAATCGTTATTAACGCAGACAAGGTCAAGCTCACTGGAGCAAAGGAAGAACAGAAGAAATACATGTTTTACAGTGGCTACATGGGAGGCGAAAAATACCGTAATGTAGCAGACTTTCGTAAGAAGAGACCAGAATTTATTATCATGAATGCGGTAAAGGGTATGTTACCCAAAAACAAACTTGCCGATCGCATGCTGACAAAACTCAAAGTGTACCGCGGAGAAGAACATCCGCATTCCGCTCAACAACCGACTCCATTAGCAAGTTAATCTATTTATTTTATGAGTGCCAAAACTTCCACCACTGAATTTATTGCCACAGGCAGAAGAAAAACAAGTTCCGCCCGTGTTCGAATTAAAGAAGGCACAGGGAATTTCCTGATCAACGGAAAAGAATACTCCGATTATTGCTCCACTGAGGAATCTCGAAAAATTGTGTTATCACCTCTTGCTTCCGTAGATATGGTGGGCGGAGTGGATATAACAGTTAATGTTTCTGGTGGTGGCAGCGCAGGACAAGCAGGAGCAATCAGGCATGGTTTATCTCGTGCTTTGGAAAAAATGGATCCCGAGCTTCGAGTTCCTCTCAAGAAAGACGGACACATGCGACGAGATCCACGAAAACTCGAGCGGAAAAAACCTGGACAACCAGGGGCCAGAAAAAGATTCCAATTCTCAAAACGATAGAAACTCTTTTATTCTCTTTAACAAAACCCCTCGGAACTCCAACCGAGGGGTTTGTTTTTTTAATTAGCACAAACTATTTTATTTCACTATAATGAACGCAACTGTTGTAGGTGCATCGGGATATTCCGGTAGGCAACTTGTATCCTTACTTATTCAGCACCCGAAAATCAATCTGGTAGAGGTAACATCCAGAGCATATTCGGGAAAAACCGTTGAGTCCTGCATTCCGAATTTAAGAGGAAAAACAAAGGGGTTGGCTTTTACCAATCCCAGTATTGAAGAACTTTCTAAAAGTCCGGAATGCGAACTCTTCTTTCTTGCACTCCCTCACGGTACGGCAGCATCTTATGCGATACCACTGCTTGAGGCGGGGAAAAAAGTAATTGATTTATCCGCAGATTTCCGACTGCTCACTCCGGAATGTTACGAAGAATTTTACGGAACGCCCCACCCTTCCCCAGCATGGCTTAAAAAAGCCACCTATGGACTGCCCGAAATCCATTCCTTCACATGGGAAGACTCTCCTTTAATTGCCTCTCCTGGTTGCTATCCAACCAGTATTTTGATTCCTCTTTTTCCACTACTTAAGGATCAATTGATTGAAGAGAATGATATCGTAGCCAATAGCATGAGCGGTGTGAGTGGAGCGGGAAGGACTGCCTCCGAAAAACTGCTTTATTGCGAAAGAAATGAAAGTGCTAGTGCCTATGGACTGCCCAAACATCGACATTTATCAGAAATTGAAGAACAATTATCTCTTGCGGTAACAAACAAAATTATCATTTCCTTCCATCCCCACTTAGCTCCAATGAACCGGGGAATTTGTTCCACTATTTCAGCCCGGGCAAAGGTAGGTTCAACCAGAAAACAGGTATGGGATTGTTGGAACGATTTTTACAGGGGACGAAAATTTGTTCATTTATTGGAGGAGGGGGAATTTCCAGATGTGTCTCATGTGGTCGGCACAAACCGGATTGATCTTTCTGTCAATCATGATTCAAGGACTGGTCGTTTCATCATTTGTTCAGCAGAAGACAACTTGCTCAAAGGAGCTGGGGGACAAGCTATACAGGCAATGAATATATGCCAAGGGTATGACGAAGGAGAGGGACTGCCATGAAATTTTATGAAAATGGGGATGCTCTTACAGAACCAATGGGCTTCTTTTGTTCGGGCGTTCACTGCGATGTCAAAGGGGCAAGAAATGCTAAATTAGACCTCGGAATAATCTACTCCCAAAAGCCATGCAACGGAGCAGGAGTATTTACAACAAATGACATCCAAGCTGCTCCCGTTCGGTATTCCAAAAAATTAATAACCGAATCAGGTTCCACTTTTCATGCCATTGTAGCAAATAGTGGCAATGCAAATGCCTGTACCGGAAAACAGGGAGAACTAGATACCAAAAAAATGGCCTCTGAGGTAGCAAGACATTTAAACATCCATTCTAAGGAGGTCCTGGTCTGCTCAACAGGAAGAATTGGAGTTCCACTGCCCATGAGTCGTCTTACCACAGGAATTAGAGATGCAAGCGAGGACATCAAGGACGAGTGTGATGGTGCACGAGCTTTCCAGGAAGCGATTCTAACTTCTGATACCTGCACCAAGTCATGCTCCGCGAAAATCGAATGTTCACGGGGTGAAATAACTATTGGAGGCGTCGTCAAGGGAGCGGGTATGATCGAGCCTAACATGGCTACCATGCTGGCATTCCTGACTACGGACATTCTTGCTCCGAGCTCTACATTACAAGAAATTCTAAAGGATGCGGTGGAGAATTCTTTCAATCGAATTACAATTGATGGAGACATGAGTACCAATGACACGGTCCTCCTCCTCGCCAATGGAAATTCGGGCATTAAATTGGAGGAAGAAACTGACTCCGTTCAACGCGAATTCGCGGATGCGGTGAATGCAGTTTGCTCCTGCTTAGCTAGAAAATGTGTAACAGATGGGGAAAAGGTTTCTAAATTTGTAAAAGTGAAAATCAAAGGTGCAAAAGATTCTAAATCTGCTTTAAAAGTGGCTCGCTGCATTGCCAATTCACTCTTAGTAAAAACTTCCTGGTATGGCTCTGACCCAAATTGGGGTCGAGTAGTGGACGCGGCTGGCTATGCAAAAGTAGGCTTATCCTTTGAGAAGATTACGATGTTTTACAACGAAACTCCTGTGCTCTCCAAAGGGACACCTTTAATCGAAAATAAGGCAAATTGGAAAAAAATCGTTTCTTCCGATGAATTCACTATTACTTTAGATTTAAATATGGGACAATCAGAGGGAGAAATTTGGAGCAATGATTTAAGCGAGGAATATGTAAACTTCAATAAGAGCGAATGATGCTTGAGGTAGAAGAAAGTAAAAGAAAAGCAAGTATCCTAGTCGAAGCATTGCCTTATGTAAGGAGGTTTCGAGGATCAATTTTTGTAATTAAATATGGGGGGAGTTTTATGGATTCCCCCGATCCTGAAGTTCGTTCGCGTGTTGCCCAGGATCTCGTTCTACTCAGTTTTTTAGGGATTCAAGTGGTAGTGGTTCATGGCGGAGGTAAAGCAGTTACCCGGGTTCTCACAGAAAAAGGAATTGAAGCAAAATTTATTGATGGATTGCGAGTCACTGATAAACAATCAATCGAAGTTGTGGATGAGGTTTTAAATGGATCGGTGAACCAAGAAGTTGCTTCTTTTGTGGCTCGCTATGATTGTGATGTACAAAGAATAGCCGGAAAAGAAATTTTAGCATGCACTAAGCTTCCGCACAGTTCCGAACTTGGCTATGTGGGTGAAATTCAATCCGTTAATACTGGCCCGATACTACAGGCACTTGATGCCGGTTCTATGCCTATAATTTCTTCCACTGCATCGGATCAGCAGGGCCAGTGTTACAACATAAATGCGGATACTGCAGCCGCTCAAGTTGCAATTGCCCTGAAAGCAAGAAGGTTAGTCTACCTCTCCGATGTGCCAGGTCTTCTGCAAAACCCAAAAGATCCAAACAGCCTGCTCTCGAGTCTTGCAATTGATGAGGTCGAACCACTCAAGCAGGAGGGAGTAATTGCCCAAGGAATGCTGCCAAAGGTCAATAGTGCGGTTCAGGCATTAAACGCGGGTGTTAACCGTGTGCATTTTATTGATGGTCGGCTTGCTCATAGTATTCTTCTTGAAATTTTTACCGATGAAGGAATTGGTACTGAGATTGTACATTCCCATTAATTCCCGTGAGCGTTTCAGAGCAAAGTAAATATTTAATAAGCAACTACGGTCCTCCCCCGTTGGAAATTGTAAAAGGAGAGGGTTCATACTTATGGGACTCAAGCGGTAAAAAATTCCTCGATTTCACATCCGGAATTGCAGTAACCAATATTGGACATAGCCATCAACATTGGATTGATTCAGTTAGTAAACAGGCCAAACAACTGGTGCATTGCTCCAATCTTTATTCAATTCCCCAACAAATCAACTTGGCAAAAAGATTAATCGCTCACATTGGCCCAGGTAAAATGCTTTTTTGCAACAGTGGTGCGGAAGCAAATGAAGCATTGATCAAATTTGCAAGATTAACAGGAAATCAAGTTCCCGGTCCAAAAAAGCATAAGCTCATTGTTGCCGAAAATGCATTTCATGGTAGAACAATGGGGGCTTTATCTGCTACTTCTTCCTCGAAATACAGAAATGGCTTCGAGCCCCTCCTCGATGGTTTTTCATTTGCCCCCCTCAATGATCTTGCTGCATTTAAGTCCATGATTGACGAGCAAACCATTGGTATAATGGTGGAGTCGATTCAAGGGGAGGGAGGAATCCAGGTTGCGTCTGACTCTTTTTTACAGGGTCTCCAAGAAATTTGCTTAGAAAAGAACCTCCTTTTTATGCTCGACGAAGTACAGGCGGGAATTGGTCGGACTGGGGAATTTCTTGGATTTCAGAAATCAGGCGTAAAACCAGATGCCGTTGCGATGGCAAAGGGATTAGGTGGTGGATTCCCGATTGGAGGAATTTGGTTGAAGGAAAAATGGACTGAGATTTTTCAACCGGGTTCTCACGGAACCACCTTTGGAGGTTCCCCCCTCGCCTGTTCTGCTGCACATGCTGTTCTGGATGTAATTGAAAAAGAAGATTTGATTAAAAAAACTCAAAAGCATGGAGAATTCCTTCAATCAGAATTGGAAAACCTCAAAAATAAATACCCAGATTTAATTAAGGAAGTAAGAGGCCGTGGGTTAATGCTTGCCCTCGTTATGCAGAATTTACCAAATGACTTAATTACAAAACTTCGACAAAAGGGATTGCTCGTAGTAGGAGCCGCCGGAAATGCAATTCGCTTTCTCCCTCCACTTACGATTTGCAATTCTGAATTAAAGGAAGCACTTGAAATCACGAAGAGTTCCCTGAAGGAATTTCACAATGCATTACAAAAATGAAACATTTTTTAGAAGAAAATAATTTGGGGAAAGAAGAAATTTTATCTGTGTTCAAAAATGCCTTTGAATATAAGAAAAATAGAGCACTACGACCGACTCAAGATTTAATGGGACAAAGTTGGGGAATGTTATTTTACAAAAACAGTACTCGAACCAAGGTCTCCTTTGAAGTAGGAATTCGAGAATTAGGTGGCGATCCAGTGTTACTGGATCTTTCGAGCACTCAAATTGGCCGGGGAGAAAGTATTGAGGATACTGCAAAAGTACTATCCCGTTTCCTAGATGGCTTAATTATAAGAGCGCACGGACATGAAATTATTAAGGAATTTGCACAGTATGCTGAAATACCGGTTATTAATGCATTGACTGATTTTCTTCATCCCTGCCAAATTTACGCTGACTGTATGACTATTCTAGAAAAAACCGGTTCGTCTCTTAATCCTTACAATGGATTAAAAGGTAAAAAACTGGCCTTCTTCGGGGATACCAGTTGTAATATGGCGAATTCTTGGATTTTAGCCGGTGCGTTGTGGGATATGGATATATGGTTAAGTGGACCGGAAGAATTTAAACCTTCCCCGGAAATAGAAACTTTCTGCAAAAATGCAAACCTGCCGATCCGATGGAAATATACCCAAGATTGCAAGGAAGCGGCACAAAATGCCGATATTTTGTATACCGATGTATGGGTCAGTATGGGCTATGAAAAAGAAGAAAATGACCGGAAGGAAAAAATGGCCCGTTATCAAGTGACTCAGGATTTACTGAACCAAGCCAAGGAGAATTCATTCTTTATGCATTGTATGCCCACCCATTCCGGAGAAGAGGTTACCCAAGAAGTGCTGTCTTCTCCTCGTTCCATTCTATATGACCAGGCAGAAAATCGACTGCACATGCAAAAAGCGATCATGAAACAACTTTCTCAAAATAACATATCTTAATTCTATGAAAATTATTCTCGCTTATTCAGGAGGTCTTGACACCTCAGTGCTGGTTCATTGGTACGCAAATGAACAAAATGCAGAAGTGATTACCTACTGTGCGGATGTAGGTCAGGAAGAAGAGCTCGATGGACTGGAAGAAAAAGCTATGTCCACTGGTGCAAGTGCACATCGTACTCTGGATCTTGTTGATGAATTTGCACAGGATTACATTTATCCTATGGTACGGGGCAATGCGGTCTATGAATCCCAATACCTATTGGGGACTTCTATCGCACGACCCTTAATCGCGAAGGCACATATTGATATCGCGAGGGAATTCGATGCCAATGCAGTGGCTCACGGAGCAACGGGGAAAGGAAATGACCAATGCCGCTTCGAACTTACCTTTTCTGCCCTTGCTCCTGACTTGACTATACTTGCCCCTTGGAGAGATGCCTCATTTAGAGAACGCTTTCCCGGACGCAAGGAGATGATTCAATATTGTAAAGACCATAAAATTGATGTCGAAGCGAGTGCGTCCAAGCCCTATTCCATGGATCGAAACCTGTGGCATATTTCCTACGAAGCCGGGATTCTTGAAGATCCTTGGTTTGATCCCACAACGCCTGACAATCGCGAGATGTACAAACTATCAGTTGATCCTGAACTGGCTCCGGATGAGGCACAATATATTGAATTAAGTTTCGAAAAAGGAAATTGTGTTGCGATTGACGGAAACACACTCACCCCTTCTCAGGTGATAGTTCAACTCAATAAGATTGCTGGTAAGCATGGAATTGGCCGGGTAGACTTGGTTGAAAACCGCTTTGTAGGCATGAAGAGTCGGGGAGTATATGAAACCCCCGGCGGAACAATACTTCTCCACGCCCATCGTCAAATGGAAACCCTTACCATGGACCGGGATTTAATGCACTTACGAGATTCACTTGTTCCTCGTTATGCCGAGTTAATATATTATGGATTTTGGTTCGCTCCGGAAAGAGAAGCACTACAAGCTTTGATTGATAAAAGCCAAGAAACTATATCCGGAATTATTCGATTAAAACTGTACAAGGGAAATGTAATCACGGTGGGTCGAAAGTCAGATTTTTCATTATACGACGAAGGAATCGCATCCATGGATGATGACGAAAGCGATTACCAACCGGAAGATGCGGGAGGTTTTATACGCTTGAATGCATTGCGCTTAAAAGAAAGAAATCGCAAGCAAGGCTATAAAGGATAGCTCGATTATGAATCTTCTCGTTATTGATAACTACGATTCATTTACCTACAACTTGGTTCAATACTTTGGACAATTGAATGCCACGGTTGAGGTATTTCGTAATGATGCAATTTCTATAGAAGAACTTCAAGTCGACCAATTTGATGGAATTGTAATTTCGCCCGGCCCCTGTAATCCGGACCGTGCCGGTATCAGTCTTGAAATCATTCAAAAACTGCAAGGCATCAAGCCGATATTCGGTGTTTGCCTTGGGCATCAATGTGTTGCACAGGCATTTGGGGGGAAAATCGTAAGGGCTGATCGTTTGATGCATGGCAAAACTTCGCCAATCCAGCACGATGCAAAGAACCTGTTTAAAGATTTACCCAACCCTCTCACCGCAACCCGATACCATTCTCTGATTGCTGAACGATCCAGCCTGCCTAAATGCTTAAAAGTTACCGCAGAAACGAAAGAGGGAGAAATTATGGGAATCGAACATACCAGCCTTCCCATTTGGGGTGTTCAGTTCCATCCCGAATCGCTCGCAACAGAAAAGGGAATTATGATCTTGAAGAACTTCCTAGAAGTCTGTTAGAAGATTCATGTGTGTGTGGAAAGTGGAATCCTTAATCGTTAATGCATTGTCCTAAATGCTCATCCGATGACCTGAAAGTTCTTGATACAAGAGCTGGAAAAATTGCGTCGACTCGTCGTCGTCGCGAATGTCAAGGTTGTGGTTACCGGTTTTCTACTATTGAAGAAATTCTGCGTGAAGATCTCGTAGTAGTGAAAAGGGACGGGCGAAGGGAAAGTTTTGATCGTACAAAACTTGCCACCGGTTTAAGGCGTGCGATTGCAAAGCGTCCGATTGATGCCGAGCAGATTAATGGACTTCTCTCTCAAACGCTTCGACAAATTGAAAGTGAATTTGATAGCGAAGTGCCAAGCCGAGCAATTGCAGATGCGATTATGTTGCGACTCAAAAATGTGGATGGTGTCGCATGGCTTAGGTACGCAAGCTTTTATGAGGATTTTATGGGAATATCTCAATTCGTGGAGGAATTAGTTAACTTGGGTGGTAACAAAAAGGGTGACAAAAACGGCGGTTAAAAAAGACGATTATACAAGACTACAAAATCTAAACGCTCTATTTTCCGTTATCGGAAGTGCTTCTACGCGTGAAGAAACCTTGCAGTTGCAAAGGACGCTCTCATTTTTACGAGAAAATGATGAGATGCGGCAAATGCCTGTGCAGTCTTTTGAGCATTGTATTGAACAAGTAGTTCGTTTTCATTTCCCCAATAAGAGAAATTTAAACTACACTCACTGGAATGCCCGTGTCTCCGCAATTGAACCCTTGTGGGTTCGGGCATCTGTACTCGAATCAATTCATTGTTTTCAGAATACTTTTAGGGGATTACTCCTCGTATCTGGTCTTAAAGAATCTTTGATGAATCGAAATAAAAGGTGGACTGCCAAAAAAGAAAAAGATTATCAAAACCTACGCTCCTTTATCGAGGAACTAGTTTTGCACAATGCAAATCCAAACCAAGACTTATCAGTCTTGTTTTTTTAAATAAAGGAAGTCTCAGGAACTCCCTTCGGGGTAACTTCCAAGAAACTTCATCAATGGGCAGGCTTTTTCAAGCTCGTCCATTACTTCTTTCACTTTCTTATCTTCACGATGCCCAATGAAATCTACGAAGAAATAATAATCCCATCTCTTCAACCGACTGGGACGTGATTCAATCTTACACAAATTAAGATCACGATCAGAGAATGGCTTCAATGCGTTTTGCAATGCACCAATTTGATCAGGCAGAGAGAGAACCAAACTCGTTCGATACTTTACCCCATCCCGCTGTGGTAAGGGTTTGCGCGCCACCACAAGAAAGCGGGTTACATTGTTCTTTCGATCCTGAATTCCCTCGGCTTGACTGGGCACCGTATAAATTCGGCCCGCCAAGCTACCTGCAATTGCAGCTATGGAAGAATCAGGCGACAAGCTCTTTACCGCCTCTGCAGTACTCGAATAGGGAACTAAGCGTGCGTTGGGTAAATTACGTCGTAACCAATCACTACATTGGGCGAGTGCCTGGTCTTTGGATCGGACCTCCAGAATCTCTTCCAAGGAAGAAAAGCTAAAAAGGGAATGTTCAACCTTCAGGTAAACTTGTGCCACAATTGTTAATTCACTTTCCACCAGTAGGTCTAACGAACGATTCACTGCACCCTCTGTAGAATTTTCTATGGGCACAACTCCATAGTCACATTCACCTGCTTCCACTGCTTGAAACACATCGGGAATGTCGGGTAATGGATGATATTCTAAGGTAGACCCAAAATTATTTACCGCCGCTTGGTGCGTGTAAGTTGCTTCAGGTCCTAAGTAACCGATTATTAATTTTTTCTCTAACGCAATGGAGGCAGAAATAACTTCGCGGTAAATCACCTGGAGAGAATCTTTGGTTAACGGACCCGCATTTAAATTTTCTAACTTTTCAAAGACCTGTTCCTCGCGAGCAGGATCATAGGGGTCCACACCCAACTCTTCTTTAATGCGACCAATCTTGGCAGCTGCTTGTACACGCTGATTGAGCAACCCGACTATTTGCGAGTCGACCCCATCAATTTCGTCCCTTAAAGACTCTAGATTTGTATTTTTCAAAAAAAGGTTGTTGCGAATGAAGAAGATATTGATTGTTTTCGCTAGTCTTTATCTAACTTGATTCAAAGCCAAATCAAATCATAATCCTATTAAATGAATTCATGCAACCGCAACTTTTCCTCCATCGTAGTTGATGGAAATGATCGTGCCCCTAATCGCTCCATGTTACGAGCCGTTGGCTTCGAAGATGAAGATTTCGAAAAACCACAAGTAGCAGTATGCTCAGCCTGGAGTATGGTAACACCGTGTAATTCTCATTTGGACGAATTAGGAAAAGCATCCGTTGAAGGGGTAGACCAAGCGGGAGGGAAAGCAGTCCCCTTTGGCACAATTACAGTATCAGATGGCATTAGCATGGGAACACCTGGTATGCGCTATTCTCTTGTTTCGCGCGAGGTAATCGCAGATTCAATTGAGACAGTGGTTGGTGCGGAGGGAATGGATGGATTAGTTGCGATAGGAGGATGTGATAAAAATATGCCCGCCTGCGTAATGGCACTCGCGCGACTCAACAGACCCGGTATTTTTGTCTACGGAGGCACTATATTACCCGGTCTACACAAGGAAAAAAATCTTGATATCGTATCCGTATTCGAAGCCGTAGGCTCACATGCGGGGGGAGTAATTGATAAAGAAGAACTCACTGCCATTGAAAAAAAAGCGATCCCTGGACCGGGTTCCTGCGGAGGAATGTACACTGCCAACACAATGTCGTCTGCAATTGAAGCATTGGGTATGAGCCTTCCAGATAGTTCTGCTCAATTGGCGATTTCAGATGAAAAAAAATTGGATGCCAAAGATGCCGGAGCTGCGGTAGTCAACTTAATTGAACTCGATATTAAACCTCGGGATATAATGACGAGGGAAGCATTTGAAAACGCTATTACTGTTGTGATCACGCTGGGCGGGTCAACAAATGCAGTGCTTCATTTATTGGCGATGGCACATTCTGCTGATGTAAAGTTAGACTTAGATGATTTTACTGAAATTGGAAAAAGGGTCCCTGTTCTTTGTGACCTAAAACCAAGCGGTAAATATAACATGTCCCATTTTGTTCGTATTGGGGGCTTGCGCCCTTTACTCAAAACACTACTTGAAGAAGGGCTTTTACACGGAGACTGTATCACTGTTACGGGCAAAACACTTGCCGAAAATGTGAAAGATGCAACTCCCTATGCCCCCTACCCGAGTGGTCAGGACTTGGTCCGGCCGTTTAATGATCCAATCAAAAAAGACAGCCATCTTCGAATTTTATACGGTAACCTAGCACCAGATGGTGCGGTTGCTAAAATTACTGGAAAAGAAGGGCTCAAGTTTACCGGTAAAGCAATTATATTTGAATCAGAAGAGGCGTCATTACGTGGTATTTTGGAAGGTGAAGTAAAAGCAGGTCATGTAATTGTGATCCGAAATGAGGGACCAGTCGGCGGTCCAGGAATGCGGGAAATGCTTTCGCCCACTTCAGCAATTATGGGAAAAGGGCTGGGGAAGGAAGTTGCCCTTATTACAGATGGTCGTTTTTCTGGAGGCAGTCACGGTTTTGTCGTGGGACATGTTACTCCGGAAGCAGCGATAGGAGGACCGCTCGGGCTGCTTCAAAATGATGATATTATTACAATAGATGCAGAAAATAACGAACTTTCCCTCGATTTATCTGAAGAAGAAATGAGAGTACGCAAAAGCAATTGGAAAATACCGGAGCCTAAGGAAAACAGGGGGGTTTTAGCAAAATATGCAAAGCTGGTAAGCTCTGCATCACAAGGAGCAATCACCGATCAATTTTAAAAAACTATGAAACAATCTTTTTATCTTTCACATCAAAAAGCTCAGTTCTGGGCCGATTTCTCTTTTGTCGACTTTTCGGAAGACTATCTTTCTTCTATGGCTCAACCAATTGCAAGTGCACTGGAGCAAATGAATGAATTGGAAGGAGGTGCCATCTCCAATCCCGATGAAAACAGAATGGTCGGTCACTATTGGTTACGAAATCCCGATCTCGCTCCCACTGATAAACTGACAACGGTGATCCGCGAAACACTGGAAAAAGTTAAACAAGTTTCTGAACAGGTGCATTCCGGAGTTCTTCAATCGCCCAATGGCTCTTTTACCGACCTGTTGGTAATAGGAATTGGAGGATCCGCATTAGGACCCCAATTTGTGGGCAGAGCATTAGGGCACCCAGAAGAAGATAAACTAAAAGTTCACTTTTTTGATAATACTGACCCGGACGGGATTGACCTTACTTTATCGGAAATTGGAACCGCGCTCCAGACCACTCTTGTGCTTGTTATTTCAAAGTCTGGCGGTACCGCAGAAACGCGGAATGGAATGCTTGAAGCTGAACATGCCTTTTCAGAATCGGGGCTGGACTTTTCAAAACATGCCATTGCAGTCACTGGACTGGGAAGCAAACTTTATGATTATTCACAAAAAAAGGGGTGGCTTGATTTCATTCCAATGTGGGATTGGGTGGGCGGAAGAACTAGTGAGACTGCGGCGGTAGGATTATTGCCAGCAGCCCTTCAGGGAATCAATATCGACTCGTTTCTTGACGGAGCAGCAGAAATGGATGAATTGACCAGGAATTCTGAATTTCGCAAAAACCCCGCGGCCATGCTCGCTCTTTCCTGGCACTTTCTTACCGGAGGAAAAGGGAAAAAGGATATGGTGATTCTACCCTACAAAGACAGGCTTGAGCTATTTGCCAAATACTTGCAGCAACTCATCATGGAATCCCTTGGTAAGGAGAAAGATTTGGCAGGGAATATTGTACACCAGGGAATTTCAGTATACGGAAATAAAGGATCAACTGATCAGCATGCCTATGTCCAACAATTGCGTGAAGGAGTTCCCAATTTTTTTGCCACCTTTATAGAAGTACTGAAACATCGTGATTCTCCCTCTATTGATGTGGATGAGGATGGAATGAGCTCCGGAGATTATCTGCATGGTTTTTTCCTCGGTACCCGCGATGCACTGTATGAAAAAGAGCGGAAATCAGTGACTCTCACTATTACTGAGATAACCCCAGCTGCGATTGGTCGATTGATTGCATTATTTGAACGAGCTGTTGGTCTTTATGCCACACTAACCGGTATTAATGCTTACCATCAGCCTGGCGTTGAAGCAGGGAAAAAAGCGGCATCTGCAGTTTTAGAGGTAAGGAAGTTGATTGTTCGACACCTAAATGCAAATCAAGGTACAGGACAAACAGCCACACAGATTGCGGATGAAATAGGACAGCAAGAAAAAATAGGATGGGTCTATAAGATTTTGGAAAGTTTAGTGATAAACCAACCCAATATTTTCGAACGTAAAAGCGGAGAGAGTACTTTGGAAGATCTTTTCTTCGCAAGCTAGTCCAACACATTAGCCGGTTTCTTAGCAGGAACAGGCTTGCCGGTAGCAGATTTTGGCTTTGTACGAGCTGCGATCATTGCTTTTCTACCTATGGCGCGATACCCCCAGTCAAAGCCCCACCAATCATTGGATCGATTCGCGGGTTTCCAACCCGCGGGGAACTTTCTCCCATTTGATAATTCCCGGGCACTGAGATAGGTACCAAAACTGTCCGGGAAAACTTCAAATAAAAGGTAATGGGTCTTGGGACTAATTCCGGCTAAAGCCTTCAAGTATTCTGAGCTCGGTTTTACCAGCTCCATTTCATCCTCCCCTGCCGCCCTTTTTCTTTCCACTGTAAACCTCATCACCTTCCCTCCATCTACACTAACCTTAACTGTAAAAAAGGAAGTACTAATCTTCTGTGAATGAATGAAATTTATGAAAGCTGAACTATCATATTCTCCATCTTTATTTGGCTTGGGTCCGGACTTGGTAAGTGCAGATTTTATACGAGCGTACAACATTGATTCATCAATTGGATAGATCATTCCCTCTCGACACAAAAATCGAAAAGGTTTTGAACCAGGAACTGCCGGCTTTGGATCTGGCAGGCTGATATCTTTGCTCATAGATTTTGAATTTTGGGCTGTACCCGAAGAAAGAAGCCCCTTCACTTTTCGAAATTTTACTTCGATTGAATTTTTTTGATTAAAGAGCTTACTTTTCTCTTGGCGAAGGTTTTGGAGTGGTGGAGGGACAGGGGG
>NZ_CAXLMO010000026.1:0-2538 GCF_964187635.1 Candidatus Seribacter sulfatis
TGACACTAAGTAATTATTCGTTCGTTTTTGGAATTTGGATTCAAAAAATTCAAAAAAATCTGTTTTTTAAATATTTGTACTGTTGGACTTCTTTTTAGCATTCTTCATGACATTTGGGATCAGTACTCCATCAATGACATGAATGATGCCATTTGAAGCTTTGATATCAGCTTTTACAACTTTAGCTGAATTGATGAAAAGATCGTTGTCTTTGACAGATAATTTCAGGGAACCACCGCTAACTGGCTCGGCACTTTCAAGTTTCCTGGCCTTCTTGGCTTTCACCTTTCCGGAAACGACATGATAGGTAAGCAACATTTGTAATTTGTCTTTGTTTTCAGGTTTGAGAAGATTCTTTAGGGTTTCAGGCCAAAAGTTTGCAAATGCCTCATCAGTTGGTGCGAATACGGTAAAAGGACCCTCACCTTTAAGAGTATCAACTAAGCCAGCTTTTTGGACAGCAGTGACAAGAGTCTTGAAACTACCAGCTTCAACTGCGGTATCAATAATGTCTTTTTTGGGAGCACCCACCAATAGGGATGCCATCGTTATGAGTGAGATTATGGATGTGATTACTTTTTTCATGTGATTTAATTTAGGTTAAAATTTATGTGTCTACTATTTGACACCACATGAGTATTCGTTCGTTTTTTGAAATTAGATTCAAAAAAGTGAATTTTTTTAGAATCTTCAAAAAAGACTCTAATTATTTCTATTCGGGATTGTCTTGCTTGCTCCAGATTCTCGCCCAGAGCCAAGGTAATTGGCTCCAGTCACGAATAGCCTGAAGTCTAGTTGGTTTAGTAGGAATATTTTTTGATCCTTCAAGCTCTGCGACTCGGAATTGAAATACATAGTTTGGCTCGGAACCCATCCGTAGATCGGTCATGGCAATGGATCCATTATTTTCAGACATCGCAAAATAACCGCGGGTAAAATTTTCTAGTTTGGCAACCGGAGGATGTTCATCCATACCTTTCATTAGTGACAGGTTTCTGGGATAGGAATTCACTGACAGCGGTGCATCTCCGTCGAATAGAGAATAGTAGGTCTCAAAATACTGGTCATGATGAATTCCCACCGTTCGCCAAAGTAGAGTGGTAAAAGGAGCGGGCGAGGATATGAATTGAGAGTAGGGCACACCCTGTTCATTTAATTTCTCTTCCATTTTTCCATTTACGAAGACACTTACCCCCAGTGCCCAAATCAAGTAAGCAAGGCTCAGGCTTAATCCGATAAAATTAAGTCTGTGATTTTTTAGAAACAAGGCAGCTGATACCCCAATTAAGATCGGGAGGGTAAAGAGGGGATCAATAATAAAGAGTGTGGGGACGGCATGCGGGGTGGTGTCCAACGGCCAGAAGATCTGAGTCCCATAAATGGTGAACAGATCCAAAAGAACACTTCCAATGAGGACAACGAAGGTAAGGAGCATCCACTTATTAAATAAGGGCTTGGTGTTTCGATGAACTTTTGTGATGAGCCAGGCAAAAACAGGCGACAGGGCAGTGAGGAGAAAAAGAGAATGACTAAATCCACGGTGATACACAAAATCATCCACCGGACTGCCAAGCGGTATGAATACATCAAGATCCGGTAAGGTTCCAAGAATTGCCCCCCAGATAAGAGCCTTCCTTCCGACCTTTTTTCCGAGTATGGCTTCCCCGCAAGCGGCCCCAAAGGTTAACTGAGTCAGTGAATCCATGATTTCAGCAAATGCAGGTAAGTTGGCTGTGAGTTAAAAATAAGAACCTTTCGGAATTTGGAAGGATACTTCTATTTAGATAAATCCATGGAGTACTCCAGATCAAAACGACTGGAGGCTTGGTTGCGAAATTTCTTGAGGGCCGGATTGTAGGTGTAGACCTTAATCTTGTTCTTCGTTGGTTCGAAGACCATGTAGCGTAGCCAGGATTCTCCTCCATTATGCAGGTTTTGATAGTCACTTAGTACTTGATGAACCTGATTGCCGTGATCACCCTTGGAGGTCAGGACTGCCTCTCCACTTGCATGACCGCATAAAACCATGAAGATATTTTTGTGTTTGATGACCAATTTTTCCCAGATCGCTTCCCCTGCGTTGCCCTTGATCTTGTATCCTAATTTTTCGAACCTTTTTCCATTCGCTCTCATATAGGCATGAGTCAGAACGATGACGCGATGTTCAGGATGTTCGGCAACCACTTTGTTCGCCCAAGCCAGGACTTCGTCGCGCGGTTTGCATTCGAGCGATACGATCAGGAACTTCATTCCGGCCGCATCGAAATGATACCACGAATTGTCATGTCTCTTGGGATCAAAGGTTCCACCGAATTCCTTGGTTTGGGCATATTTTTCGCGTGGAAAATATTTATTGAAGTGAGTGGTTCGGTTCACGGCGATATCCCCGCCGTATTTGTTGTTCGACTTTTGGAAACCCATGTCGTGGTTTCCCAGACAAAGGCAGTAGGGCACATGACCATCCAGGATGGACATCGCCTTTTTTGCGATTGCCCATTCTTCGGGTGCGTCCGCCTGAACGATATCTCCCTCATGCAC
>NZ_CAXLMO010000027.1:0-5361 GCF_964187635.1 Candidatus Seribacter sulfatis
GAAAAAATCCTACCATTCACCAAGGAGAAATTAAGCGATAAATGGTGTCCTTCAAAGCGCCACCCCCAGGTGCCGGCTTTATTTGGCTGACCAAAGATTGCATAATGATAAAGGTCTGGGTTTCTCATTTCCCGTCCTTCATTTTCATAGAGAATTTGTTCGAGGAGAATAACGGTAGATGCTTCAATCTGTCCACGATGGCTCAGGGCGGAAGAAAGAAGAGTCTGTGCTAAGGTTCTCTGAGGAGAAGACATCTCTTTTACGGATAATCCCATTCGTCCGTTCGGTTTTACAAAACTTCCCGGAAAGAAATGCCAGTTTTCTCTCTCATTATCAGAGAAGGGGAAATGTGCTTTCTTTTTTTGCCCTTCTTCCAAAGAATTAAGGAAATTGTGAGCGGCCGTTGTCATTTCGGTCGCCGGGTCGTGAGCAAAAATCTGTCCCCCAAGAGACAGGCATAATAAAATAGGAATAAATCGTTTCATGTGTAAATAAATAGAATTGGGCCACTGTTTGTTCAATGTCCATTCAAAATATGTGGTTTGGGTAAACATAATATAGGAAGTTCTATTGTATGGGAGTGATTTTTTTCATTCCTTACAGAGTGGTTCGTTGACCAAGATGATGGTTTAAGATAGCTAAAATATTGGCATGAATACTTTCCGAACCACCCGCTCTGTTCGAGTTTCAGGATCCCTCTTTTCTGGAGGAGGAGTGGGAGATGTTGGAGTAGAGTGGGGGTGTGCAATACCAGTTTTAGCTGCGGCTGAAATCCTTCCATCCCGAGCACAGTTAATTAGAAAGAATTTTCCTGCGACTGAGGTTTTTGAAGGTGATATATGGGAGTTACAGCAGGAGTACATCAATTTCTTTAACAAAGAATTGAATGGAAAAAGACCTTGGCTGATTACTCTTTCTCCACCCTGCCAGGGTATGTCAGCGAATGGGGCAGGGAGAATATCATCTTCAATTCGCTCGGGTGTCCGACCCAGAGAGGATGAAAGGAATCGACTGATATTGCCTGGTATTTCAGTCCTCGAAAAGCTGCAACCCGATTGGTTTATCCTCGAAAATGTTCGAAGGATGCAAAATACAATTATCCGTAACGAGCATGATAAACCTGAAAATATTCTAGCTTGTTTATCCAGGCGTTTAACCCCTTTGGGATATTCGATAAGGTCTAATGTTTTGAATTTTTCTTCCTATGGAGTGCCCCATCATCGGGAACGATTAATCACCATCGGTTGTCGTATTCCGGAGGTCTTAGAGTCTTGCCCTCCGGTTGGGGATGTATTTTCCAAACAAATAAGCCCGTTTCACCCAGTCGCCACACATGGGGAGAAAAACGGCCATGCTCCTGTCAGTTTAAGTGATGCGATTGGTCGGCTGCCCCAATTAGATTCACTCGGTTTGCTTCAGGATTCTAAAGATCCATACCATTGTATTCCGCGTTGGAATGAAAATCAGTATTTCTGGATGAAACACACCCCGGAGGGGAAAAGTGCTTTCGATAATCTCAGCTGCATTCAATGTAAGCATAATAACGAACAGGAGGAATCGGTTGCCTGTGAAAAATGTGGTCATACTTTACCTCGACCAGTCCTTCTAAATAAGGGGAAAGCGAGGCTCATCAAGGGCTTTCGAACCAGCTATCGCAGAATGAGGTGGGATAGTCCGGCCAGTACATTAACTATGAACAGCGGGGTGATTTCGAGTGATATGAAAGGCCACCCCGATCAGAACCGTGTACTTTCTCTTCGGGAAATTCTTATTTTATCCACTTTGGATCATGCGCTGTGGAACAAAAAGTTTTCATTTGAGGGAATCCGTTATGGGAGAATGAAGGAAAGTGACAACTTTTCAATAAAGCTCATCCGTGAGGTAATCGGGGAGTCAATTCCGCCCTTGGGCATGGCACAGTTAGTCAAACATTTGATCGCGCTAGAGGAACAGCTTTAAAGAAGCTTATCCTGTAAAGCACTGGTATCGTTTCTTCTCGCATGCATAATAATTATTTTTCATTCTGATATACTCGGACATAGTCGACCAGCATTTTTGCAGGAAACTTTGTTTTAGTGTCCGGGTTACCGGGCCAGCGTCCTCCAACAGCAAGGTTGATCAAAAGATGAAACCGCTGATCGAAGGGAGCGGGAAAGGTACCCTTTTCCGAATGCCATTTTTCCTGAGTTTGCCATGGCTTTCCATCAATCCCCCAAATGATTTTTCCTTTCTCCCAAAAAATCGAGAAAATGTGAAATTCATCCGCAAATGTGCCTTTGGCAAGTTTGAATTCCTTACCAGCATGTTGGTTTTTGGGCCACCCACCTCCGTAATGAAGTGTTCCATGATAAGTGGAAGGTTCGTGACCAACGAGTTCCATAATATCAATTTCTCCACTTGAGGCCCAACCGCCATACTTTTCATCAGTCGGAAGCATCCAAATAGCAGGCCACATACCTTTTCCAATCGGCAATTTTGCCCGTACATCCACGCGGCAGTATTTCCAGTCCCCTCTATGTTTACTTCTGATTCGAGCAGAAGAGTAGGGGCGAGTGGTTCCAGCCACATTGGGATTGTCTTTGTGAGCCTCTATGACGAGATTTCCATTTTCTACCCGAAGGTTTTTCTTATCCCATCGATAAATTTGTTGTTCGTTATTACCACCACCATAGGCATTTTCCTCAACGCCCCATTTTGAATAGTCTAGGGAATCTCCGTTAAATTCGTCTGCCCAGACTAATTTTTGTCTGGATTTTCCGTAGGAAAATGAGGCCAGTGAATAAAGAATCGAAAAGGTTATAATTAATAAAAGCTTCATATTTATAAATTGATATCATTCCCTGTCATTACAATACCAAAAGTTGATAAACCATACTATTTCTGTACTATCTGACATAGAATTTAGTAACCATAGGCGAATTTTTAGCGATTGATTTCTAAAAAAAAGCGGCCCGTCCTTGTTGCCAAGAACGGGCCTAAAAACCAAGAAAGCCTACCCCAAAACTCCCTTGGACAACTTAACTTTAGAAATAAGGAATTCTCTTCGTCAACTGCGATTGAGCTTTTATTGTTTGGGAGTAGTTGAAGTTTAGTTTAATAGCTTGAGCTACAGAGGTTTAAGTTGCGCACATTTTATTAAGAAAGTTATTCACCGCCTTGGTTTTGATTTGTGAGCAAATGGGTTTACGCTCAGTATTCGGTCTTTTTCATGCCGGGTTGTGGAATAGGATAAGACCCATCGGCATTCGCAAGCAAAGGAGATTCAGAGTCCATGGTAAGGTTTTCCACACCTGGTGCAAAGTCGTGGCTGCAGTTTAACATTTGGTCATAAGTTACTTCATTCCCTACATGAGCAGCCATTCGACCCATTGAGGTTACCACACTTGCCTTGACCCCGCGCTCGACTTCATTATGGGGCTTATCGTTTTTAATGGCATCCATCAAGTATTCCCATTCGTCTTGGTAGGGGTTAGTTTCCCGTTCTGGGCGACCTCCACCGTTTTGTCCAAACATCCAAGCCAAATCACTGTCAGGGCCTTGACCTTTATGGATACGGGCTTGTGAGCGATGACCTCCTGGACCTGAGATCAGGGCATAGCCCTTTGTGCCATTGGCATGGCTGGCAAATTCCTGATAGCATTTGTTCATACTCCTACCTTGGAAGTAAAGTTTTGTCTCGTCCGGAAAGGTATATTCCACTGAATAGGAATCAAGGTTTTGATCTATTTCATCTCCGCGGTAATGCCTGCCTCCCATGGCCTGTGCCTTGACCGGCCACATGCCTTTCATCCAGCAACATTCATCTATGTTATGAATATTAAAGTCGCTGTACACTCCACCGCTTAACCAAAGAAATCCATGGAAGTTCTTAATTTGGTACATTAAGTCCGTTTTGTCTTTATCCGGAGTTTCCTGTTTTCTTTTGTCCCAACCAATAAGTCTTCCTTGCATACGCACCGCTTTTAAATAAAGAAGTTCCCCCAGTTCGCCATTGTCTATCCTATCCTTAAGTTCTTTCCGTGCCTGACTGTGTCTGCACATTAAGCCGACACCGACTTTCAGATTAATTTTTTTTGCTTCCTCATTCAGTTCTAAAATTTTGCGTGAAGAGGGACCATCCGGAGTGACCGGTTTTTCCATAAATACATTTAAACCTCTCTTGATCGCGTATTGATAATGTACCCAACGAAATGCACACGGAGTTGTAAAAATAACGATATCGCCGGGATCGAGTACATCCATTGCTTTTTGGTATCCGTCAAAACCTATAAACTTTCTGTCTGGAGATACATCGACGAGCTCTTTATGTTTTTTGGATAGCCCGTTGTAACTCTGATCGAGTCGGTATTGGAAAATATCCGCCATCGCAAAAAGTTTTCTGGGTCCAAATGCCTGAGATACTGAGAGAGCATTGCTGGCGGCTCCAGTTCCACGACCGCCACAGCCAACCAGAGCAAGCTTTGTTTCTTCTCCGCTTTTTCCATGAACCGTCGGAAGGGTTAAGCCGGCAAGTGCTCCAACGGTGGCCATACGGCCGGTGTTACTCACAAATTTTCTTCGGGAGAGAGAGGATAGGATTTCTTGGTTATTCATGATTTTCAGGTTAGTTGTTCAAATGATACTTCCAGTTAGTTAGAACTGACTGATGAACTTGTGCGAGCGTTTTTTTCGCCGAGAAATAAACGGAAAATATTTTTATCGGATTCAATACCGACGGTCATGCTTAGTCATTCCCGTAATCGGAATTTATTGTCCCGCTATACAGTATAATTTCGTCAGTGAACGAGTAAAAAGTTTTTTTCCGATCGGACTAAGCGTGGCTCTGAATACCTCGCTTGTGTTATCGGCTATTGCATTTTCAGATTCTATTATCAATTTCTTTTTACTTGGCTTCACCACATAAGTGATCCCCATTTCATTTTGTATAAAGTAATGTTCAGAGGTAACCAAGGGTGAGCCAGAAAATGCTCCCTGTAAGCGATCCACCCAGTAAATTTCTCCTGACTTAGAATCGTAGCAAGTAATAATACCACTCATACTGGTTGCGAATATTAATCCTTGAACGGACGCAGGAGAAGGTAAATCCCGTCCACCATTTCTGCGGGCATGCCATTTCATATGTGTTTTCGTTATGTTTCCTTTCCCCGTTGGATCGACTGCATATAAATCACCGGGTTTCCCGTTTATAACAAAGAGGAGTTCTCCATCATAAAAAGGAACCGGGGAGCCGCGACCATTGAAGCTTTCACAAAACCATAATTCTTTTCCGTCTTGAATCGAGTATCCCTTTACGCCAAATTCTCCATTTAACACCACTTGTTTTTTGCCTTGGACGGTGATTACAATTGGTGTGGACCAGCC
>NZ_CAXLMO010000028.1:0-21377 GCF_964187635.1 Candidatus Seribacter sulfatis
TGTTATTGCCCGAATCGCTATCAAAAGACTACTTCAATAAGATGCATTATTTGAAAAAGAATTCAGTTCAGATCTTTTTTCTTTCTTTCCTGACTCTCACTCTTCCGGCAAAAGAAAAAAATTCGCGATTAATTTCCCATGGAAATGCATCCACCTTATCCCCCAATGCACAGTTTTTGGATTGGAATCGATTTAATGGACCTTTTGATAATGCCACGTCAACGGAAACTCAGCTAATTGAAAATTGGGGAGAGGGTGGGCCTAGAGTAATATGGGAAGTAACAAAAGGGGAGGGGTATGCCTCACCCGCAGTATCAAAAGATATACTCATTTTATTTCATCGGGAAAATGGAATGGAAACGATTGAAGGATTAAATGCTGAAACGGGCACAAGAAAATGGATTTATCGATACCCAGTTGAGTATCGTGACCGATATGGTTATTCAAATGGACCTCGCTCAAGCCCCATTATTAGCGGTGATTTTGTTTTTGCACAGGGAGTGACCTCATGGCTCACCTGCTTGGAGTTGAAAACGGGGAAATTAAAGTGGAAGAGAGATTTAGCGAGTGAGTTTGAAATACCGGATTATTTTTTTGGAAAAGGTTCTAACCCGATTCTATTTGAAGAATATCTGATTGTAAATGTGGGGGGAAGCAAAGAGCGTTGCGTGGTTGCATTCAATAAAAACAGTGGAGTAACGGAATGGATATGCAAAGATCCCTGGGGGGCAAGTTATTCATCACCGACCCTGTCCACAATTCATGGAAAAGAAGTTTGCCTCGTTCTGACTGGTGGAGAAAGTCGCCCTCCAACTGGAGGTCTGTTAGCGATCGATCCGCTTAATGGGAAAAAACTGAACCGCTTCAGTTGGAGGTCGACAAGATATGAATCTGCCAATGCCGTGCCCCCGATCCCATGTGGAGAAAATCGAGTTTTTCTGTCCGAATGCTATGAAAAAGGGGGAGTTCTATTAGAGTATGACTCTCAATTCAACCCAACTATAATTTGGACAGACCCGGGGATTAACATTCATTGGATGACGCCAATAGTAAAGGACTCCACTCTGTATGGTATTGCCGGCAGGCATCAACAGGGTGCAGAAGCATTTGCCCTCAATATTAAAGACGGAAAAATCCACTGGAAGGAGCCCATTACCTGGAAGCAGAATGTGAATAATCAGATGCTCAATCTAAGTTTATTCAGAGGTTCAATATTAAAACTTAATACCCATTTTATTGGTCTATCAGAACTGGGAAGTTTGGTTCAATTAAACTTCACGCCCAAAGGGTGGAAACTTAAAAATAAAGTACAATTGTTTTTTGCTCCGGGAACTTGGACACTGCCAGCATTAAGCAAGGGCCTACTGTATGTAATGCAAAACGAAACCGATCGGATGACAGGGAAAAAGCCAAGACTACTCTGCCTCGACCTCAGGTCATCATGAGCGAAGTAGTCTCAAATAGTAAAATCATTGAAGTTCAACCATTTGGAGGTTACGACCAAGCTTTATCTTACGGTGTCCCTCAAAGTTTAATCAACCGGATTCAAATTGGTTGCTTAGTTCGAATTTCGCTGGGAAGACGTAATACAATAGGCATTGTACTCTCCCTCTCACCGAAGGAGAGACCGCCAGTAAATAAACTAAAGTTTATAACATCACTCGTACAGGAACAACCTGTCCTGAATGAAGAATTGATTCGATTGGCCCGATGGATGTGCACCTATTATGCATCTTCAATTGATCATGTTCTAGAGGGGATGATTCCATCGGCAGTAAAAGAGGGGATGGGGGAAAAAAAGAAACGTTACATTCATGCAACAAAAGACAGCAAGACGGAACTCGTCCTTGCAGAATTAAAAAATTCACCCCAGCAGAAAAAACTTTTTTCATACCTAGTTAAATGTGGACAGGAAGTGGCACTGCATGAAACACTCAAAATTCTGGATGTGGGGATTTCGTCAGCCAATGCACTAATAAAGAAGAAACTGGCGACTGAAACCAATAAGGTCATCGAACGAGATGCCTATGAAGATGAATTTTCCGATTCAAATGATTTTGTTGATCAGGAATTCTCCCTTACTAAAGAACAGAAGAAAGCAACGGATGAAATCATTCTCGCTCTCCAAAAGAAGACCTTTCAACCCCACCTACTTCAGGGTGTAACAGGATCCGGCAAAACCGAGGTGTACTTCCAAGCAATGGAGAAAGTTCTATCGGATGGAGGGGGCGTTCTGTTCCTCGTCCCGGAAGTGGCACTCGCCCCCCAAACAGTTTCCCGCCTGAGAGGGCGCTTTAATAAACAAAATGAAAGTGTGGTGGTGTGGCACAGTCACCTTTCAGCAGGAGAAAGATTGGACGCATGGAGTGCATTAACCTCTGGTCGCTCTCGCATTGTAGTAGGAGCACGTTCCGCAATATTTGCTCCCGTCCAGAATTTAAAACTTATCATTATTGATGAGGAACACGAACCCTCCTATAAGCAGGAAGAGAGTCCTCGCTATCATGGCCGAGATGTGGGGGTATACCGAGCAATGCTTAATCAGGCGATGTGCTTACTTGGTTCCGCGACACCCTCTTTAGAAACACTTCATAACGTCGCCAATAAGAAATATTCGAGAAGTACACTTTCTCAGAGGGTAGACGGAAGAGATCTGCCCTTGGTTCATCTCATCGATATGAGAAAAGAAGCACAAAGGGAGAAAAATATACCCATTCTTTCGCAACCCCTTGTGGAAGCATTACGACAAAGATATTATAACCGAGAACAGAGCATTTTATTTTTAAACAGAAGGGGTTTCAATACCACCATGCTGTGTCCAGATTGTGGAAATGTGGAACAATGTAAAGATTGCAGTATCTCCATGACCTTTCACCGGACGGACGGGCAGTTAAGATGTCACATCTGCGGATACCGGAAACCTGCACCTCGATTTTGTCCAAACTGTCGTTCATTTGACATTATAAAAAAGGGACACGGCACACAAAGAATTGAAGATATTACTCAGTCTCTGTTACCTCGGAAGGCAGTCATTCGAAGAATTGATGCGGATATGATGTCCAAGAAAAACCTTTTCAGGCAAACACTAGATGAATTTCGAAAAGGAAAAATTGACATACTGGTCGGTACGCAAATGATTGCGAAAGGGCTTGATTTCCCCAATGTCACATTGGTTGGAGTAATTGACGCGGACCTACCTCTACGAATGGAAGACTTTCGTGCATCCGAAAGAGCTTTTCAATTACTAACCCAGGTCTCGGGAAGAGCTGGGCGTGGGGATCGGGCAGGGGAGGTTTATGTACAAACCTACGCGCCCCATGCACCTTCAATACAATTTGCCCGCAAAGGGGATGTGGAAGGTTTTATCGTAGAAGAAATGGAAATGAGAGAGGAATTTCAATACCCCCCATTCAGGCATTTAGTCCGACATGTTTTCCGAGGAAGAAGTGAAGAAAAAACTTCATTTTATGCCGAGCAGTGGGCCAAGGTGCTGGAAAATAATCCAATTGAAAATGTCGATATTAAGGGACCTGCTCCCGCTCCTCTAGAAAAGATGAAGGGCTATTATCGCTACCATATTTTTTATCTCACTAATCATGTTCCTAAATTCCTTGCACAGTTTCGAAAGAGAAGAGAAAAGTTTCCCCTCGATGTGGAAATCCACGATATCCTAGATGTAGATGCATTCCAAATCAGTTAACCTGATTGAAAATAAAATAGCTTATTGCTTAGAAGGATTAGAAACGCCAAGTAGTGCAACCGACCCAGCGGGGTGATTACGTTTCAAAAGTAAACCTGAGCCCGCTGGAACAAGGGCATTATTAAAAGGGGAGTTACCAGCACCAACCCTCCTCCAGCCGCCTGAGTTTATAAAAGCCTTTGGTGCAGAGCTGTAACCGTAGCCAGGGTTAGTTATTGTAATTGAATCAACTGAGCCCCCTGACATGTAAGCGATGCCGGCAGCGCCTTGCCCACCACCACCAAGAAAGACTACATAGGCGGGGGAAGTGTATCCGTTCCCCCGAGAACCAGTTTTCCATGTCGCGCCGATTCCGGTAAAATCACAGTTTCCACTTTTGCCTAATAGTTCAAAAGTATTCGGAGTTACATTCGCGACTTCAAAAAAACCATTGGCTGCGGAAGAAATCAAAAGACCCTGCCCAGACGGAACAATAGTACCATCTTCATCCACCTGTTGCTTTGGATCTCCATTATTCGTTTTGTAACCATAAGCACCGGAAATAAAAACAGTAAACCCTCTTCTCAATGAATGCCCGGGAGATGTTACGACAATATTACCAGAATTTGGATGTGGATGTGGATGTGGATTGGTCATTCCCCTAATGGTCCCAGAAGACATCGAAATATCTTGAGGGGTAATTGAACCCGCGACACCAGTGCCCATTCTGGCGGTCAAGGTCGCTTGCTCCGTAATGCCCATATTCGTTCCATCATGCCAATAAGTGGTCCATACGCCATCAATCAGGACTCCTACATTGTCTGCAATCTCTTGATCCTCAGAAACAAGCCATTTCGTACTATCATTAGTATCGTTGGTTAGGTTTACAGAGGGTATAAGGTCAGAAAGCATTACATCCACACCGAAAGGATTATTAATTAAAGACCGCCTTCCACTTGCAGGAATCTGCATAAAGCTATCCCGCGTAATAACTAAACCATTTAATGTAATTTCAATTGGATTTGGGGAGCGACGGGAAACGATGAAGGATTCGTCCGGATAAATCAAAGTCCGGGAGGCATCAGCAGAGGATCCGTTGGAATCTCTCCACTTAGTACCATCATGGTAATAAGCATGGTAGTCATAAATAGTTCCATTCTGCTCACTTGGAGGCTTCATTAAATAAACGTAATCAGCATCTGTAAAATTCCCTTCGTTAAAAGAGGTGCTGTTATAACCAAAAAGGGAACCCAATGTCCAAGACTCAACAACCTCAACCTTTGAACCGATAGGGAAATCCGTACTTAAATTAGAACCAATCGAATTCTCGAGTAACAGAGTGTCACCTGTATTGGAAAGGATCCGAAAAAACTTACCCTGCTTAGTACTATCCTTCTCGATACTCCTCAAGAAATGAATACCTCCCTCAATTTCAACACGAGGCGGACTCGTGTAACCCTTTCCCGAATAGTTATTATCAATTGTGATCGCAGTTACAGAGCCTGCATTGATAGAAGAAGAGGCAAATGCAGGCTCATAGTTTACCCAAGATTGATTCCCTTCAGAAGGTAGAGAAATGGAAACTTGCGGGGCAACTAAATAACCCGCACCACCGTCAATCAAATCGATGCGATCAATGGATTGATTCGAGTCTAAAAATACTTGGGCACGTGCTTTTTGACTGGCTAAGATTCCCGCTTTGAATGGCCATGCAAGAATCGAAGGGTCCAGTAAATCAGGAACGCGATGAAAAATGATAGTATCCCCACTTACCTGCTTAACCTGTCCTCGAAATACAACATTTCCCTTAATCCCGGGGGATACAATTTTGTAAGTGGGGGACTCAGGTGAACCGGCGGGAAGTGAAACTGATAACGAACCAACAGGGTTGCTTAATTCACCGGATTGACCACAAAGAAAGGTAAATCCAAATAAGCAAAGGATGAATTTCAATATTCTAGACAAATAACGAAATGGTGGACACATAACAAAAAAAGAAGTAAACCTTGTATAAGATGCTATTCTTTAGTGTTTATTGCAAAGGGAATTTTTGATTTTAGTGTTAAAAGTGCTAATCAACTAGATCTGTACTGCATCATGCCGAGCAATATTTTTAATAAAATGATAAAACTGCGATCACTATTAGTAATTTCATCTTATTGCTTTCCCCTCTTTCTTTTTCCATCGGAGTACCCAGCGATTGATTTCCGGGACAGCGTCCATCAATACTTTCAATCCAATCCAAGTGATCCATTTTCACATTTCAGAAGAAAATTGGAAAATGGCGAAGTAACACTGAATTTTAACTCGGAAAAACAATATCTCTCCTCGTTACTACAGGAACTATCAATCAGTCCATATTCTCAATTACTTGTTTTTTCTACCACCAGTCTACAACTAAGTAGAATTTCACCAAGAAATCCAAGAGCGATTTATTTTACTGATGATCTCTATATAGGCTATGTACCAGGAGGTCAGATTGAAGTTATTGGCATCGATCCCGCATTAGGGGCAATCACCTATATATTTAATTTCCCAAAACCAGGAAGTACAACTCATCCAACGATCTATCGATCGAAAAGATGTATGAATTGTCATGCATCACAAGATATAGGAGGGGCACCAGGTTTACTAATCGGTTCGGTTATACCAGGGCAGGGAGGTGGTTCGATAGACTCATTTCGTAAAGAAACTTCAGGACATGGTGTTGCTTTCGGCAAAAGATTTGGCGGGTGGCATATCACCGGTCAACATCCATTCAATGAAACATGGGCAAACCAGATTGGAGAAATGCAAAAAGGTAATATTTTCAAAATACCGAATCCTCCCGGGAAATATTTTTCTTGGGACAAATATTTAACTGAAAGCAGTGATATTATCCCCCATTTATTACTGGAGCACCAAATCGGTTTTACCAATCGTTGCATAACAATTACCTATAGAATTCGCGATTTAGTAACCTCGAATGATAATACAGTCGATCAAAAAAATATTGAAAATTTCATTCAAAAAGAAGCAAACTCTCTCCTGGATTATATCTTATTTAAAGACGAAGTACCTTTACCTGAAAATCAAATTAATTTGAAAACTCGATATGTTTCAGATTTTGAAAGGAGAAGTATTAGTGGTAAAAAGAAAGCGAATCTAAAGAAACTCGAATTAACCAGTAGATTATTAAAATTAAGATGTAGTTACATGATTTTTTCCAACTCTTTTAAAGGTCTTCCTTTAGAATTCAAAGATTACATAATCGAAAAGTTACATTTTATATTATCATGCGAACGTAGTAAAATTCCCGTCCAGTATTCCTATTTAGAAACAGAGGAGCGCGAGAAGATTAAACAAATTTTAGCCGCATCTATGGAGGGTTTTCCCCAGACATAAAAAAAGACGCCCGAAGGCGTCTTTTTTAATCAAATCTTAAGAATATCTATTTTTTGGCGACTTCAGAACCTGATCTTTTCCATCCTGAAATTCCAGCGGAAAGATGCTTCACATTTTTGTAACCCAGTTTAGCCGCTGCATCAGCACCTCTTTTGTAAGCACTGCAACCAGGACCGCCACAATAAGAAACAATCAGTGTATTCTTATCTTTTGGCAAAGATTTTGCTAATTTGGCACCCACTGAAGAAAAATGAATTGCGCTTGGAATATGCCCCTTTTTGTAAGATCCCGCACCATTCACATCGATTACGGCAACTTTTCCTTTTTTAATTGCAGATTTTAATTCATTGATACTGATATCGGGGTATTCTCCTGCGAATAGAGAGGTCGTGAAAAGAGTAAAGACAAGTAACGATATAATTTTTTTCATATTGGTTGAGTTAGGGAATTAGATTCAGTTTTTATTATTTACTTTGTATTTTAAGCAAAATAAATAGCGGTTACATTATGTGATTTCATTCTAAGAATTAATGCAATAAAAATATTATTTTTTTTGATAAATCTAATAAATACAAAAGTAAATTTAAGGCACCAAAACGCGCACGCGAAGAAACTTCCTTGATCGTCCAGAAAGTTTAGAATCATCGGCAACCCAGGTTTGCCTTTCTAATCCACCACCTAAATCAACAGAACGCTCTAACCTAATTCCTGACTGGTTCCATGTTTGAAGGTCATTACTCTGCTCCACCTTGTATATAAAACTTTCACCCGCTGAATTAATCGTGGAGTTTCCATCTTCTTTGTAGCGTACGAAAGAAATCCTAGTCTTGTTATCATCATGAATGCTGAGCACAGGAAGATCTTGCCCTCGGTCGGGTCCCAGCGAATCTGAGCCAATTGCACGCTCGAAAAGATTGCTATAACCATCTCCGTCGGAATCACTGTAATCTTCATTAAATACCTTCCTGCTTTCCATGACATTGAGTAGAGGATTTTTTAACATCAGCCTATCAATGAATCGATCCTGAATGCCAGTGTAGCGTACATCACTCTTTCTAAATTGACGCCAAACGAATTTATCAGCACCAATAATACGCAAGGATTTTGTTACAGACTCTGCAGTTACAAATGATGCGTTACCAGGTGCGTTAAAAGTTAGATCAACCGTACCCTCCATTAATGGAATGATCTGATTTCCCTTGAATATACGAACAATACTGGAGTTCGAACTTGTAACCTGTAATGGAATTCCACTTGTGGAACGGACCCCCTGCAGGACTAATGGTCGGTGTCCCCGTGGAGTATCACGTAAACCGCCCGGCTGTCCTAAACTTGGAAAGCGGATTTCCTGTCTTTGCTTAGAAGAAACATAAAACACCTGAGTCACGGGGGTGGCAGGGTTCACATAAGCACTTCCGCTCTGACTAGCAGTAATACTAACATTACCCTCCATACCATCCAATGTTACCACCCCAACAGAATTAACGGAAGCAGGTCCACTGTTTACGACAAAGCTAACAGGAAGATTGAAGACAGGATGATTAATACCAGAGGACACTGCGGTTGCGTTGAGTTCAAAAGCAGGATCGTCTCTGACTTTCTCAGGAATTAATTCAAATGTAATAACTTGGTCATCTTTGACTCCCGGGTGAATAATAGTGAGCACCTGACTAACCGGATTGGCAGGGTGGTAACGATCATCTCCCAACTGCATTGCAGATATAGTGGTGGAACCCTTACCTGTAATAGTAACCAGGTTTCCAGTTATTGTGGCAACAGAGGGGTTCGATGAAATGTAAGTAATCGGTAACCCCGAAGTAGCAACAGCTAAAAGTGGGAAGGAACTATCGCCGAAAGCCTTGTCAACCAAAGGAGGAAAGGTAATCGATTGGGGACCGCCAAAACTCGGTGGGTTCGAGGAGTAGGGATGGATAAGTTCTAAACTGGATGTCAGCCCCCATTTATGGGCAAGGTAACCTTCAATTTTTTGTCGATTAACAGAGTTGACTGACTGATTATATACTAGAACTTCAGCAATATCTCCAGAGAAAGATTCGCCCAGTTTATCGAATGCTGAAGTTAAATTGGAATCTCCGCTCGAGACCAAAGGAGCAACCGTACCGTTTACCCAAAGTGATTGCCCACCGGGGATAATTCTTAAACTATTCACGGACCAATTTGAAGTATTTACATCCGATAAAATTTCTACTCCACTTGCACTATCTTCAAGACTGAAAAAGCCATCTGGATTTGTGGTAGATAAATCACCACCTAACACGCTTGAAGAACCTAAAACGCTTTGCTTATGAACAATAAAAATAAATTCCGGATTACTTACTGCACTCTGAATATCAAAAAGCTCTCCTGAACTAGAGTCAAAGGTTACAATTGGTTTTTCATTCAGGCTCTGCGGCGTCCACCGAGGCATATTGTTAATCGTTGCCTGGATGGGGTTATTAGTGTTCCCGGACTTATCGCCCCACATACTCACCCGACTTCCTGAAATAAAATCAAAAATATCATCAGGTTCATTATCCGCATTTACATCAGTCGCATCGAACCAAAGCTTTAGTCCTGGAGCAGAATCAGAAAACAGATTGCCATATCCTATAGTAAAATTCTGATCCACCCCAATGGCACTATCAAAACGATTATCACCATTTTGAAATGCAGTGATTGTAACCAAGCCTGTTCCTTGAATAAAAACTTTATTGCCAATAATAGTCGCCTTTGCTGGGTCTGAAGTTGCAAATTGAACCGGCAATCCAGAGGTTGAATTGGCATCTAGATAGAATGGGAAATCTCCCACTGCGTGGTCCGCAATCGGAGCAAAAGAAAGTAACTGAGGTGCTTTTACTACGGTCAAATAATTGTCTGCCGGAAGAGCGGGTGCATAAACAGTATTACCGTCTTGTATTGCGGTTACTTTAGTAATCCCTGCACCTATAATCTCCAAAGTGTTAAAGTCACCTCCCCCCGAGCCATAAATTTGGTTAATTTCGCTTTGATTGAGGTCGTCACTGTAAATCCGAATGTCATCCACAACTCCATCAAAAGGAGAAACAGAACCTCCAATTTTAAACGGTGAAAATCTTTGATTTAATGGAAACCCAGAAACTGGGACTGAGGAGAGCTTCTGGGACAGGTTGCCATCTGCAAAAAGTGATAATGTACGATTAGAATCATTGGAATCGTCATATACCACTGCTATGTGAACCCATTCATTTTGAGTGAGCACAGGGGAGGGGGATTGTAAGGTGAATGGAGTCGAATTGCCATCAGTCAAGAAATCAAACGCTATGTTTCCGTTTCCATTAACCTTACTTAATCGACAAACATTCATCGAAGGAAAACCATCTTTTGCCAATATTTGTGTCCCAGAAGAGTTCAGATCCGAGGAATTCAACCAAAGACTAATTGTGAACGAGCCATCAAAAGGAACGCTGCCTGCCTCGATCCTTCCATTTGATGCTCCTAGTCGGACTCCGTTTCCAAATCGAGCAGGGAGCCAATCCTTACTCGACCCCGATACATTAAGATCTAGCAAAGTACCATTATAATTCCCCATCGAATCCTTAGCGCCGGAGTAAAGATTTTCATCTAGTTTCCAGTAGGCAAGAAGTACATCCTGACGAGTGGTGAGGATTCGGGCAACCGTCTCGTCTTCCACTTGGTACAGTAAGGGAAGATTGGTCAAGTTTCCGTCCAGTGTTCTCGAATAACCATTTAATGATAAGGTAGATAATGTTGCCGAAACCGAGGATAAATTCTGATCAAATATAAGTTCATGCTGAGTTTTATTAGATACAGTCAATTTCCCATCCAAGTAAGTAACAAAGTATTTACCTGAAAGTACTCCTGTACCATGAATAGAATACAATCCCTCCGGAGTTGGGTTTGAAGTATTTCCATCTGCGACAGAAGTTGTCACCGAAACGCTTTGTATCAAATCGCTTTCGTTGTCATCGTAAGCAAACCCATTGAATCCGTAGGTAAAGAGAGGGTTGGCTTGATCCGTTTTTCTAAATTGATCATTCACCCTTACCACCAATTCCTTTTTCATGATTTGAAGATCTAGAAAAACCGGTTCTGCAGCCAACCACTCCAAACCTCCAACCTGCGTCGCCTTGATCCGTACCATGCCCGGACTCCGTATCGTCAAAATAGTACCATTCAGATCCACCGAAGAATTTCCGTCAACCAGCTCCAAGGAAACAGGTAACTCTGAGGTAGCGGTTACATTTAAATCAATTGGAATTGAACCATAAGAAATAACTCCCAAGTCCTGATTGAAAGAAATACTTTGCCGCCCCTTCAACACCACCAATTTAATTATTTCTGAATCGGAGCCTGATATATTAGAAACTGTGACAGTGGAGTTAAACTCACCCGTTTGAGTGGGAATTCCGTAAATTAATCCACTCACTCCATCTACTTCCAAACCTTGGGGTAGGTTTGTGGCGTTATATTCAGTCGGGCCTTTAATTGACTCAATCTCATAGGCGTACTCTTGGCCAAATCTAGCAATTAAAGGCGAATCGGAAAAATTATATATATCCTGTCTCTCTTGTGCCGTTAATCCCTGACCGAAAATGCGCAAATCATCCATTTGTCCCTCCAAGTAATCCGGAGAAGAGGGGTGCTTGCCAAAATATAAGTCTACTGCCGTACCATCTCCAGCAAGCGTTCCTTTTGCATTAATAGGAGCAATCACCTCCTCATTATTGACATAAACCACAACTTTATTTCCATCCCACTGTAGAATGTAGTGAACCCATTGATTAATTGATAAAGGAAATGAATTTGAGATTTTCCATGATCCACCAATCCGGACCTCTGCATTAATAAAACCGTTTGAAATATAAAACTTGATTCGATCGCTTCGAAAAATTACCCCATCCAAATCATCCGTATATAACCAAAGACCAATTGCAAAAGGTCCAGTAAGATTAAAGGTAGCAACATTAGAAGGTAATAATAAAGTTTGATTCCCATCAAAGCGGAGCGAAGTTCCATTTCGACCGACCTCAGAAAATAAATATAGATCAGAAAAAGAAGTACCATCACCCACATTGCCAACCCCTGAAGAATCGTCAACAACGGTACCGTTTAATTCATCAAAAGTCCAATGAACGATTGGATTACTGGGTAAGACAATCTCGGGAGAATTATCGAAATTAGGACTGTAAGTACTAAAAGGATGCGCCCCGAAGTCTCCATTCCCAGAACCAAACAATTCCACGATTTCCGAAGCCCCAAGGGCCCGATCATAAATCCGAAAATCATCAATCTTATCTGCAAATCGACCAAAACCACCAGAGAGATTACCAATTGTATCCACTGCTGAAGCAACATTTGCATTTACTGTACCCACCGCAATTCCGTCCACCCAAAATGAAGTTTGTGCACCACTGCCACGAGCGGCGAGGTGATGCCATCCAGTAGGTAGGTTATTAGCCCCATAACCTGTTGAATTAAAAGTACCATCGAAAGCTCCCAACTCCTTAGACCCTGCTTGATCGAAAACTACATGTGCATTGGTACCACCACTGGTCAATGCATGTCTAAAATCTACGAAAGTGTCATCAAGGGGAGTAGTAAACCATGTTGAAATTGTCCAATTATTGGGAAGAGCAAGTTGATTTACGCCGAGATCAATTTTGGTGTGGGCAAGGTTATCAAATTCAACACCAGAAGTAAACTTGCCGGTTGTATTCAAATTACCGTCAGTCAAATTGGCATTCCTTAGATTGGGAGATGCATCCTGAATTGCGGTACCATCAGTCTCCTCAAATGGATAATACAAAGCTAGGCCATTCTTTATCTTATAACTACTGCCAGCAAGATCGGGAGTAATTCCCCATTTGTGTGCTAGATATCCCTCCACCTTTTCCTTTTCGAGTGGGGACAGAAGACGATCAAAGACCATTACTTCGCCAATTTCTCCGATCAATTGACCAAAACCGGAGCTAGGATCATTTCCAAGAGTTACTTGTTGCAGTATGCTATATTCATTGGAATAAGAACCAAGTCGAGGAGTGGTTTTTGCATCTAATGTCCACCCAGTCACCCCATTGGAAGCACCAATTCCAACTCCTAATCCCTGCGCCACCATAAAGACATGAATATTTCCAATAGTAAGATTTAGAGAACCAATATTATAGGACTCTCCGGAAGCGAAACGAATTGCAGGATAACCATCGAATACCGATTTCGCATAGGTTGGCATTGCATTGGGTACAGATTGTAAAGCATTTTTTGAACTCTCAGACTTATCGACCCATAGAGGAACTGAGTTGCCCTCCAATATGCTATCACTCTGATTATCCCCGTCGGTATCCATGGCATCTAACCAAAGGACAAGACCATCCATAGTATACTTTGTGAACCGAGTATCACTGGCAGTAAAAGTTTGGACATCTGTTGCCCAACTACCACCACCTAAATTTTCTGCATAAGCTCTGTAGAAATAAGGCGTATTAATGGATAAGTTTTGAACCAGGATATCGTAGGTTCCTAATGTTACGGGACCTCCTCCATTTATATCTACAACATAATCCCACTTCGAGTTATCGTTCTCATCAACCAAAGTCGTATTCGAGTCAATCCATTCATCTCCCCAGAATATTTTAACAACGGGATTATCTCCGCCCACAGATTGTACTACAGTATTTTCCTGAATGCCTCCAAAAGGATTTGAAGATATATAGGGGTGACTGGAGGGTAAGACTTCTTCTGTGATGCGCCATTTATGAGCAAGATACCCCTCCAACCTTGACCTTTCTCCCTGATTAAGTTCACGGTCAAAAACCATCACTTCAGCAATTTCACAGGTCGAACGTTCACGATTTGTTCCATACCCACCGAATTGTAAAACCCCTGGAGCAAAATTAGTATTGTTTGACCCTCTATTATTGAAGACGATCTGCTCTCCATCACGCCAGAAAGATGCTCTTGGGTTTCCACCCTTTGCCTCAATGCTTCCCAAATGAAGGTGCCAATTATTATCCGAAGGCCCCGCGGTACTGATCCAGCCTTCAGCATGCCACCTGGAAACAAGGCCGCCGTGAAACCCGAACAACCAATTCCTGGTTCGAGAGGAAATGACTCGATTATTTGCCCCCCCTGTGTAGCGGGCAACAGAGACCATGCTGTATCCACTATTGGTAAGAAAATCAAAGTTCGTTTCACCCCAAATCATATCATCCCCATCCAGACTGATAACTGGTTTACCTTTTAATGCTGATATATAAAATCTCGGATTCCCAGAAGTATTAAGCATATTTCTTTGCTTGCCCGACCCGTCTCTCCAACTAGAAACAATATCACCATTAGAAAGAACTTGCCCGAGATCCTCCACATTATCGCCGTTCATATCTTGGGCAGAATACCAAGCGGAAAGTCCTGGGACGGTATCAGTTTTAAAAGATTGATCGGTCACAGTCTGCACGGTCGTAATCTCCCCACCAATCGATATTACCTCGGCACGCAAAGTCGCCTGAGTAGGCAAGACTCCAAGAGCAGACTTGGTTAAAACGACGGGTTTTTCGATGGCACGAAATTCTAGAAATCCCTGGTTCAGAGAATCCCCGTTGAAAATTAAATTAACATCACCTTCAACAAGACCACGATCATAAATCCTCAGTTCATCAAGGAGACCCTTATAGTTTCCAAAACCTGAATAGACACTAGACCCTGAAGTCGAACCAAAGGAGGGGGGTTCCGCATGCAATGAAACCATCGAATAATCTAACAGAGTGGGGGTACCCTGCAATATACCGTCCAAGTAAAGTTTTAAAGTTTTAGGAGAATCTCCAAATGTAATAATGGCATGATGCCATTGATCATCTTTCACATTCACATTGCTTGACACCTCAGCGAATGATCCATTCTCTCCAATCTTCGCCTTTAATGTATTGCCCTCCAAGACGACGCCAATCCCAGAGTTTGATGTACCTTCATCATATAACATTTGATTGGAATATCCTGCTGGGACGGCCCCACTCAAGTCATCGTTAAAAGTGGCATTTATGTCGGAATCACTTAGCGCACTCTTATAAAAGCGCAAATCATCAATCGCTCCATTAAAATAGTCTTGTGAGATACGACTAGTCCCCCCCACTTCCCAAGTTTCTGAAGCTAACAAATTGAGCGGACTGTCTTCGGGTAAAGAGTTTTGCGAAACAAGTTCACCATTTTGGTACAGTTTAAGTGTGGAAGAATTATAGTCCACCACCACCCCAACATGAGTCCAACTTGAAGGAGTAAGAGAAAGCACAGATGAGACAGATACTCTTTGACTCGCAGTTGCATGAGTATATGAAAGGGAATTATTTCCATCCAACCTTAAACCGAAAGGACCTCTCTTCACTAAACTGTAGGTATTTTCGGTGAGAAATAAATCAGTATCGGCAGAGGGATTAACCAAGCTCAGTGAGGTAGGTCCGGAAGCAGAGCTTGGAGTAGAAAAATACAGTTGAATTGATGATCCTCCTGTTGCTTCAGCATGAGCCAACGCCATTGAATAATACCCTGATACCAATTGGACTCCCTTGCTATCAATAGCAGGATAAGCAGCATCGAGGATTTTTTCACTGCCCAGATCACCTGTCACCTCAAAAATTCCATCCTGGTCTAAGTCGATCCATAGTACGCCTCGATTATCATTCCCCCTGGTCTCAAAAGTGTAGGTACCTGGTTCTTTTGCCCGGAAAGCACCAGTAAAGAGAGACATATAATTGTCATTTTGATTAATGCCAATGCCAGCATTTGCAAAGTGCTCATCGTTATCAAATGCTAAGCCTGTTCCACTCGGGCCGCCGGTGAGCAAACTAGACCCACTTGGTGTAAGAGAAAACAAGACATCTGTACTAGAAAAATAAGCCTCACTCATTGGGACTTTGAATCCAAAAGTATTTAACTGCCCCGGACTGTACTTACCAATCGCTCCCGTTGCCGGGTTTACCCAAAGCGAAATGGAATAGGATTTTTTATGGAGTTCCTTTAACACTCCCTGCGTTTCCAGCGAAAGTGAATCATCCACTCCGTCCAAACTGATCGCCTGTCCGGCATTACCTGCAATCCATGAGAAACCACCACTTCCAGTTCCAGTTAATTGATTGGTGCTTAAATCACTGGCACTCGCACCACTCCCTTCATCAAAAGGAAAATAAGCGGCCAAATCAGTATATTGGGTAAGGGCGGGACCGGCATACACCTTTGCAGTCGGTTTAAAACGGAAACTTAAGGACCGCCCCTCGAAGGAATTTTCCAAATAACCGGTTGAATTAAAGTCCAGACTTAAGGAATTTGTACCCCCATCAAAAAACAGTCCCTGCGCATTATACCCTGATGGACGGGTGGCGTTATTATCAGTGCCCTCGAAACGAGCCGTATTGGCAGGATAAGTGGAATCATAAGCATATATTCCTGACTCCTCATCCAACCTCCAAAATGACAACAGGTCATCGATCACCTGAGGGTCTCCACTTGACCAGTCTTCACCATCCACACTAGATGCAAATGTTCTAAAGTAGTAGGTCTCGCCTGGATTGAGCCCAGTAACAGATGCATTAAATTCGCCAAGGGCTAATGGACTACCAGATGACACATCCACCCAGTTGTCCCATGCGGAAAGATCAAAGCCTGCATTTTCATTCCCGTAATAAACCCGGACAGTAGGAAGGTTCGAATCCTTGCTAATCAAATTACCAGTGATGATTACTGAGCCATTAGACTCCGCAGAAAGAGCGGTAATTTCGACTACAGGAGGAAGGGCAACGCTTGAAGTTTGGAACTTCATGGTACCATTCAACGCGATACTATTTACCTCTTCGGTTGAAAGAGAATGATCATACAGTCGAATTTCATCAATTATTCCATTGAAATGATTACCACTACTATCAGTACCCACTTGAAAATCATTTTGTGCAGAAGTATTTACCCCCATCAATCCCCACTTGAAGCTTAAGTAGGAATACACTCGATTAACATCAGCGGCAGAAAGAGCGGTGTTAAATATAAGTAATTCCCCTAAATCACCATTGGCATATCGACCTCCAATATTTCGATCATTTGAAAAATTATTGGCCCGAACATTCTGGCTGGTCACTAATGAGGCAATAGAAATATCGGTTGGCCAGCTCCCGTAAATATCGTAAGGTGCACCGTTTATAGCAAATGAAGAACCCGTCTTGATCCCTACATGTGCGTAAGTACCGTGAAATAGAGATCCTCCGTTCGAGTGAAAATGATAGGTACTGGTATCTCCAAGAAGGAACCAACCACCTGAATTACGCTTAAAAACCCAGAAGACGGTACGGATATCTGAAATTCGGTTAAAAGAATGATATTCTCCATTTGTTCCGCTGTAGCGCATGATTGAATGACCGTTTATCCCATTGGTTACAATACCAGGATTACCATTTTTGGTTGCATGGTTATTATTTCCACTTTTGTCATTCCAAAGTGCTTCTGCTGAAGTTAAATCACTCGCATCTAACCAAAGCTGAAGCCCTCCAATTCCTGAAGGAAATGCAAAATCATGAGCAAATATTGGGTTTTCTTTATTACCATCGACATACATAAAAACATCGGTGGCACTGTTGGAGCCATTCGGTAAGACTAAAGCAATATGGTGCCATGCATTATTATTTAAAATTGTACTTCCGGTTAATCGCGAACCTCCAATATCAAGATTGAGAGATCCATTATTCAAAGAAACCGCCCAATTCTGCCCATCCGCATTTTCTCCCCAATTTACGAGTCCACCATTTGCCTGTGTTGTCTTCATCCAAAAAGATAAGGTGCGAGATTTATCTCCCGAAACTCCCTTGAAACCTTTTGTAATGATATTTTCTCCCGCTCCAGCAAATCGAATGGCATTTCCAATCTTGCCAAATACCCGTGCCGAATTATCTACCCCAACAAGCGTACCGGTATTTCCATTTATTTGATCAAGAGCAATAGTACCAGATGATTCATCCAGCTTCCACCATGCTTTAATTCCTTCCTGCGGAGGCAAGCTCCACACTCCCGATGTGACGGAGTTTGATGCCAACCACTTGTAATAGTAAGTGGATCCAAGAGTTAATCCATCCACATATAAATGAGCCATTCCTTCTGAGTGCGTTCCGTTGAGATCAATTCGATTATCCCAATGTATATTATCAGCAGGATTTACCAGCATATTGGACCCACCGTCATTATCACCCCAAAATAAAGAAAGGGTGGGGGGATCCCCGCCATCATTACTTACTAATGCAGAAAAACGGGCAGAAGAAGAGGTCACATTTCGCGGGGATGCACTGGACACTACTGGGGCGGTTTTATTAACAATAATTCGTAAAGGAGTCACTCCGCTTCCTGCAATATTTGTGGCAGTCACATTCAAATCAAAAATTCCTACCTCTAGAGGTTGCCCAATAATTTCTCCATTCAATTGGTTAATACTAAGACCATTAGGCAGAAAACTTGCATCATAGGAAGTGGGATCTCCTGAAGCCTGAACTTGGTGATGCAAATAAATCAAATCCTCCTTTAAGTCCTGCCCTCCAAAAATTTGCAGGATTTCGTTTTCACTTAATGAATCGTCGTAGATTCTCATCTCATCCAAAATTCCTCCAAAATAAGCATTTGCATCGTTTCTCCACCGGCCAAATTGAAATGTTTGAGCCACTCCAGTACTGATTCCTGAACGAGCCCAATTCGCAATGCGAGTACCGTCCATGTAAATGGAGACCTCCGAACCGTTAAAACAGTGTGCAAAATGAGCCCAGCGACCCAGTAGGGTATTAGAATGGGAAGCCCTTGGATCCCACCCCCAATGTTGACTGATCATCTGGGTGTACCCACCATCCTTGATGTTACGTAAACCCCAGAACTTACTAACTCCGTTTGGATTGGCTAACTCACCATATCCATAAAACCCGGGTTGAGACTGAGGATTATTACCATCCACCTTTACCCAGAAAGAAATTGTTCTTGGCTTTTTTCCGTCCACTCCAAGTGCATCTGCAGTGGCTTGGGTGGAAATATAAGCATTGGTACCATTAAACTGAACTCCCTTACCAAAATAACCATTCTGCCAGGAAGTGCCGCCAATTAACTGTCCGTTGAAACGCCCCATAGCATCCACTGCCTGCTCTCCGTCCCCCTCGTCCATTGGCCAATATGCCACCAGGTTAGCAGGACGAGTCGAAACATTTTTTCGAACAACCTGTGTTCCTTTACTCTGATACGAAAGATAGAGTATCTCAGGAACGATTATAACCGGGGGCTTCACTTCTTTAAAACTTCCCGAGCCCACCGAGATTATACCCTTATCGATGGTACCTTGAGCGGCCATAACGATTCGTCCTCCTCCCGCTCCACGGTTTCCTCCCAGTACACGAACTAAGCCCTGGTTGTAAATATTTTTGCCTGATAATTTCAATGCACCCCCCGAACCACCGGCACCATGATCATTCTGATTAGCGTCAGTACGGCCATCGCCACCGTTCGCACTTATTATTACCCCAGGGGCAATAGTAAGATCACCCTCCGCCAATAGTTCAATCGCACCGCCTCCCGCACCAGAACCTTGAAAATAACGGCCACTTGAGCCACTACTTCCTGCCATTAGATCTGATATTTGATCATCTCCATAACTATAACTTCCTCCTACTCCCCAGTTCCCTGCAGTACCAGGCCCGCCAGGGCCATTACCGGAAATTTTTTGCGAACTGCTCCCCGCCCAAGGATTTAAAACTGGTCGACCACCGTACCCAGTCGTATTCGAGGCATCCCCCCCATCTAAAAGCAAGTCCGACCCAATATAGATCTCTCCCCCGGCAACTGTTTTAACGGATAAAGAACGATCACCACGAAGAAGAATATTGGTGTCCCCACTCAACCGAACTTGAGCGAAGGTAAAGGTAGAAACTCCATAATTCCAGTTAAGACCTAAACTGTCAGTGTAGGAATGGTCCGAAAATACACCTTCCCCATGTGCTCCCCCTTCAATTGAAAAATAACCTGTTTTCGTATCAATTGTAACTTTTGCATTTTCAGCAATTAAACTCGAGTTCTGATAACTACCTCCTATGAAAATCGACCCCTCGTTACTCAACCACTCACCCGATACATCAATATCGCCAGCAGTCACCTCCGCGGTGGCAATAATAGAGACACGCCCACCCGAAGATCCACGAGATTGGTTATCTCCATCAACCTGAACCCCATTTCCCGCTTTCGCTTCAATTCTACCCTGATTGTATACTCTTGTTGCCTCTAAGCGAACTCCTCCTCCTGAACCAGACGCACCATTACCGGAACCATTACCGCCATTGGCAGTAATTAAAACATTCGGCTCAATCTTGAGTTCACGGGATGCCTTCAATAAAATAGAACCACCTCCTGCACCAGAACCTGCAGTATCAGAAGCACCGCCCGAACTTCCACCAAGAAGAGCGTCTAAAGAACGGTCTCCATAAATACGCGCATTACCAGAGCCATGCCCTCCATAAGCGGCACCATGTCCCACGGAAGAAGATAACTTCGGTGCACCGGGGCCAGAACCGTATAAAGAAGCACCATCTACTCCTGAATAACCGCCAAGAATTCCTGTCCCCCCGAGGTTCGCGACTGCATTTCCACCATCAGCCCGGATATTTGCACCCAGGATCAAGTCCCCAGAATAAGCCTCCAAGGCCAATGCATTTCTTCCCTTAAGTTGAACCACAACTCCGCCTCCTAACTGTATTCGGGTAAACCTAAATCTACATACGGAATAAGGCCAAGCGGCACCCGATTGATCAATATACAAATAATCCTCAGTTAATCCATAAGCAATCGATCCATCACTATGGGTAAGTGACCCCACATCGGTATCAATCACAATTGATCCAACCCGAAAATCCAATTCCTCTAAGTGAGAAGGCCGCACAAAACGAAGAGTACCCTCCGTTCCCGGCGCAGCTCCCGGTCCGCCCGATTTCCTTAAATTGTCCGATCCCTGATTCAGTAAAGATTTTGTACCCTCTAGGTAAATCCTACCCGCTCCGCCACCATTGGAACCACCAGACACATCAATAATGGACTGAGCAGTTAGAACCAAGTTTTCCGCCTTTAAATAAAGAGAACCACCGGAACCGCCACCTGAGCCAGAAATACCGGAGCCACCAATTGCAAAGAGACGCGAATCGAGAGTTAGTGTTTGAGAGGACTCAATCTTTAACGCACCCCCTCCGCCACCACCGGTATAATCAACGAGGAAGCCTCCTCCTCCACTCCCTCCAACAAAATCAAGCAGCCCACCTGTCGCATAGGGTTGACC
>NZ_CAXLMO010000029.1:0-5126 GCF_964187635.1 Candidatus Seribacter sulfatis
AATGTAATCGAATTTAAGGATGCAATCCTGAAGGAAAAAAACCGTTTTGTCCGTGGACTTGCCGGACATCTGCTGGCCTTTGGACTCGGTCGCGAACTGAATCCTTCTGATAGCCTGGCTTTGGATGAGATCGTGGAAAGAGTGGAGGCGGAGGATTATTCGATGAAGTCTTTGATCCACGCCGTTGTGCAGTCGAAACCTTTTCGAGGTCCAAGTAGTAAACTTGCCTTGCATAAAACCAAGTGAATTTTGAAAATATGAAAACGATGACAAATATTGGCCGCCGTACTTTTCTTCGCGGAATGGGAACTTCCGCTCTTGCCCTGCCATGGATGGAAAGCTTGGCGGTGGGTAGTAATCATTTTCAAATTCCACAGCGTGCGGCTTTTTATTATGTGCCCATCGGGGTGGTAAGAAAGACTTTCTTTCCGGGAGAGGAAAAGAGTGCGGTACAGCAAAAGTTTACCAATGATAGTTATGATGCAGGGAGTACCCGATCAAACATCGAAGTCGGTTTGCATGACCTGCAGTTGACTCCAACGATGAAACCCCTGTCGGGGCTTAAAGATAAGGTTACTTTGATCACGGGGTTAGATCGTACTTTCCAACCGGGTACGGATGTACATGCCCAGTGTGCCTCCTGTTTTCTTTCCAGTGCCAGTCCATTTAGCCTGAAGCACACGCCTTATCCTCAGGCACGGAGTTTGGATCATATTATTGCTGATAAAATTGGTAGGGATACTCCTTTTAAGACATTGGAATTCAGTTGTAATAGCCACAAAGATAACAAGGAATCGATTCAGTTTGATAATATTTCCTGGTATGGAACGGAGCATGTGGCTCCCTCGATGCGGGATCCATTGCTTGCGTACCGGAGGCTTTTTAAATCGGATGAAAGAAGTGCTTATAAAAATATTACTGATCTGGTGCTGGATGATGCCCGGTCGTTGAAAAAGGATCTTGGCTATTCGGATCAGCAGAAATTCGGGGAATATTTTGAATCGATCCGGGCAATTGAGACCCAGATCTCGAGACTCGACGGGATGAAGGCTGAATTAAGTAAGGTTGAGCTGGATGTTCCGATGGATGGGAAAATGCCCCGGGGTGAATACATTCGCTTGATGGGGGACCTGATGGTTGCTTCTTTGCAGAGTGGACTGACCAATGTGGCAACCTTTATGGTGGGGCCTGAAAGATGGGATACTCCCTATTTATTCGAGAGTTTGTTCGATAAACCCAAGAGCCATCATATGATGTCCCATAACCAAGGGAAATTTGTTGAGGACCTTATCAAAGTGGATCACTTCTATATGGAGCAATTTGCCTACCTTTGCGAAAAAATGAATCGGATAGAGGAGGTTAATGGCAAGAGCCTGCTTGATAATATTATGTTCACTTATGGTTCTGGATTGGGAGATGGATCGACTCACCAATACAGTGCATTGCCTATTCTCGTTGCCGGTTCCGGGGGTGGGAAGTTGATTACTGGAAAGCACCTGAATGTCTCAGCTAAGTCTGGACTGGTTAAAAAAGTCGGGGGTACTTACAAAACGCCTGAGGGTGGGGTTCCCTTGGCAAATCTTTGGCTTTCACAGGCGAATGCGATGGGCCTGAAGTTAGACCGTTTTGCAGATAGTACTGGAATGATTTCCAGTTTATTCGCTTAATCGGTGACTTTATCTCTTAGTTTACGATCAGTGACGAATGTACCAAATGGGATAAGAGTTGCGATGAAAAGGTAAACTCCAAATTTGAGTGTCCAGTTGAAATTCTTCATGCATAAGGCGAGAACTAAGCAATAAGCTACAAATAGAACGCCGTGAGCCATTCCGGTGATTTTGACGGCCATGGGCATTTCGAAATAATATTTCATAGGCATGGCAACCCCAAGAAGAAGCAGGTAGGAAATCCCTTCAATATTTCCAAGTAATCGTAAAATTTTGATCATGTAAGATTAAGAAAGTTATTTTTTTCGAATGAAATAAAGACGCGACTGCAATAGAATCGCAAATATACCGGCAATCAACAATCCAAACTGTATCGCCGAGTTAATATTTTGAGCAATTTCCTGGGGTAGTTTAACTATTTCTGCATGTTCGTACACCCAATGCATGGGGATTATAGACAGCGGATTTATAGCTAATAACTTTAAGATTAAGCCTATGTTCTCTTCTCCCCAACCAACCCCCAGAACGAGACTGGCGAGGAGCGGGGTGATCCATAGCAATCCGACAAATCCCCAGAAACCGAGGTTGAACCATTGTTCACGACTTGCCTGCAGATAAATCACAGCAAGGAGCAGGGTGCCCGCGGGGATGAGGCATAAAGAAAGAAAGGAAGAGTTTAGTACCCAGGCATCTGAATGTAATGCCAATTTGATCAAGACCGAATAGGTGAAGAGGGTAATGGCAGTAAGAATCAGCATAAGGCCTAGCCCACTGCTTTCATCTGCGATTCGTGGAATTCGGGCGAGATTGAACTTTGCGATTCGCTGGATTCCTTTGAGATAAAGGTGTCGGTCGGGACAACAAATATTAATCAGGCAGAGAATGAAGAGAAAGGAAAGAGAGAAGAAGATTCCAATCACTAAAATGAGTCCAAGAATTTTTTCTTCTTTTCCGGAGAATTCATTGGCTGACAATTCCTGCCCAATCAGTCCGCTTGCTTCCCCCTTATCAAAAAAAGTCCATAAACATCCTAGGAGTAGAAATTGAAAAATAGAGTATATGAAAAGTGCGGAAGATTTCGACAGCGCCGGCAAAGCCTGATTCCTCCATTTCCGATAACCTGTGATGAGCAGAATCAAAATGAGTAGGCCCTGCATCAGAAAAGTGAAGGTGGTGGGCGAGATTGCAAAATCAAAAAAGGGAACATCCTTCCAAAAATCTGCAATGCGAGCTTCATAATCAAAGTGGCCCCTTTTCTGATACCCTTCTTCCCGAATGATAGGAAGTATTTTCCCGAAGTAGGTTGGGAGAATAGTAAGGAAAGATAGGAAAGAAATTCCTGCCTGACCCAGTCCTGGTAGCACCACATATAACCCAAGAACGACAATGCGGGAAACCCATGAGGCAGCACGGGGTTTGGGGACCACCAAGCCGACTGCATGTGCGGTGAGGTGGTAGAGAATGACCGAGCAAAAGAAGACGGAATATAATTGAATGATGTTTCCCCACGGAAGTTTTCCCACGAGGATAGCATGTCCAAGAAAGGGGAGAGTGAATAAAAACATGTAGTACTCCCGGGCAGGGATTCCAAATATATAGCCAATGATCTTAGATAGCGGATTCATGGGAGTCATCCGTTGGTAATCGAGTAGACCGGATTCCCTTTCCTCGGCGGTAATAGAAGCAACTCGGCCAGTACCCAGAAACATTAGGTAAAATCCCTGCAGGGCGAGGATGAAAGTGAATGCGTTTCGGGCCCCGTTTACTGGAGAGCTTTCTCCCTTTACCCATTCTTTGGTTTGGGGGTCCTTGCTATATTTTCCTTCAGATCCCTCGAGGTAGGAGGTCAGGTAAACCGTTGAACATACGATTAGGGAGAACAGTCCGGCTGCGATCAGATGTTTGGGACGGAGGTTTTCACGGATGCCTTTTAGAATAAGTGGGTTCATCAATTTTGATCAAATTCTGAGGATCCGGATTCAATTTCCAAAAACAAATCCTCCACTTTTGATTTTCGGGTAGTAAATGAAGTAACTTTCAGTCCATGCTCAATCATTTGTGAAAGAATTCCGGGAATTTCTTCACGACCTCCTGAATGAGATATTTCAAACTGGGCTTTTGTGTCGTGCGTTTTTTTGAGTTCTGAAAGAGTAGGCCACTGTTCTACAAATTCAGTAAATTGATGCGATTCTTCCAGGAGTTCAATTTCCAGTTTTCTTGAGGATTTTTTGCGTTGTGTGATTTCCTCAATGGATCCAGATACCACCATTTTTCCATCTCGCATGATTCCGATTTCATCACAAAGGTCCTGCAGTTCGGTAAGTACATGGGAGGAGACGAGAATGGTTTTCCCCTGATCTGCAAGTTTCCTGAGCAGCTTACGCATATCAATACGGGCCTTCGGATCAAGATTGGCTCCCGGTTCATCGAGTAGCATGACGGAGGGATCGTGAACCAATGTCTTCGCGAGCAGGGCACGCTGTTTCATACCGCGGGACAAGGATTTGCAGAGTTCCCTGCGCTTGGTGGTTAATTCAGTCTGAGCTAAGGCTTTTTCTACCTTTTCTTTCCTTTCGGCGACTGATTGTCCGTAAGCGTGGGCGAAGAGATCACAAAATTCTTCCACCCTCAAGTCGTCGTAGACTGGAGGGAAATCGGGCATGTATCCAAGCATTCGCCGAGCTTGTTCCGGTTGGTGTAGGACAGAAGTCTCTCCGAGCATAATTTCCCCGTAGGTTGGTTCGATTAAAGTGGCAATGGCCTTGATTGTGGTAGTTTTACCCGCACCATTAGGCCCGATCAGTCCAAAAACCGAACCTGGTTTTACCGAAAACGAAAGGTTGTCTACAGCAACAAAGTCTCCGTAGTGAATTTTGAGATCTTGGACTTGGATCATGAGAGGAAGGCACGATAGGAAATTAAAAATCAAGTTAGGTCAACTTTTCCTTGCCTAAAATCACGAAAATCGGACATTGGACTATAGCAAATCAACTTATTATGAAAATATCTACAATCATCCTCTCTTCCTTCCTTATAATCTCTTCCCTTTTTGCGGAAAAAAAACTGTTTGATGGCAAAAGCCTAAAGGGATGGGATGGGGATCCAAAATTTTGGAGCGTCCAGGATGGTGCAATTCTTGGGCAAACCACAAAGGAGAATCCGACCAAGGGAAATACCTTTCTCATTTGGAAGGATGGAAAATTAGGAGACTTTGAACTTACGCTTGATTACAAGATTATCGCGGGAAACAGCGGGATTCAGTACCGCAGTTTTGTTAAACCGGGAAAGAATGACGGTTGGCGAATTGGTGGATATCAGGCCGACTTGGAAGCGGGTGACAAATTTTCTGGCATATGTTACGGAGAGGGCTTTCGGGGAATACTCTCTATGCGTGGCATGAAAACTACTTTAACTTTAGATGATAAGGGTAAACTTAAAAAAGATGCGAAGCAATTTGGC
>NZ_CAXLMO010000030.1:0-7464 GCF_964187635.1 Candidatus Seribacter sulfatis
TTAACTCGTCATTGTCTCCGCGGGTGGCGAGAGATCCGAATGTTGGATCCCGTTTCCAAAGAGTGGGAGGTTCGGGAATATCAATATCAGCAAGATAATTTTCATATCTTTCTGCATTTTCAAAGTAATCATGAGGAGCCTTGTAGTGATGCATTAGAAAGAATGGTTTATCATCCTTTCTTTTCTTAAGCCAATCAAGGGTCAGGTCGGTGATGGCATCCGTGGAGTGTTTTTCTGGAAATTCGATCAGATTTTTCCCCCACGGCTTTTCTCCCCGAATTCGAAAGGAGGGGCCATGGTATTTACCTTGTCCGGGAAGCACACAGTAATAGGTAAAATCCTTGGGTTCGACTTTGAGATGCCACTTTCCAATCATGGCCGTTTCATAACCCGCTTTGCCCATTTCAATCGCAAGCATTTGTTTTCCAGGGAGTACTTTACCACTGAGGTCGACCGCTCCATTTGTGTGATTATATTGCCCGGTTAGGACGCAGGCACGGGAAGGTGAGCAGATTGAATTAGTGCAGAAGGCATTTTGAAAAAGAGCCCCTTCTTTTGCCAGGCGGTCGAGGTTGGGGGTTGGGGCGATTTTGGCTAAACGACCTCCATAGGCTGATATACCATGAGCGGCATGATCATCCGACATGATGTAGAGAATGTTTGGCTTCTTTCCCCAACTTGAATGGAGAAAAAATAGGGAAAGAGTGGTTATGTATAAGGTTTTTATCATGATAATTTTAAACGGCTAGCCGGGTAAAGGATTTGAGTATGTGTAAATCAGTTCTGTAATCAGGCAATCAACTCTTTGATGATCTGTCCTCCAAACTGACTGAGCTGCTTGTATCTGCCTCCATGAAAGTAGGTTAGTTTATTATCATCCAGTCCAAGAAGGTGAAGTAAGGTAACATGGAAATCGCGAATTGGATGAGCGACTTCAACCGCTCCCGATCCCAATTCATCAGTAGCTCCAACGATACTGCCAGGTTTGACGCCACCACCTGCCATGAGGATCGTCATGGCTTGGTTGTTGTGTCCGCGACCGATTGCATAGACTCCTCCTCTCCGGTTATTATCCGGAGTTCTTCCAAATTCACCCATCCAAAGAACAAGGGTATCTTTAAGCATGCCCCTTGATTTTAAATCCTGGATCAGGGCGGTCATGGGTTGATCCACGCTCTTGATGCGGGCGGCGTGAGCTCGTTCGAGGTAGTCGTGACTATCCCATCCACCCGAGAAGATTTGCACGAAGCGTACTCCTTTTTCAACCAACCTGCGGGCCATCAGGCATTGTTTCCCAAATTCTGCGGTTTCCTTTTGGTTAAGCCCATAGGCGTCCTTCGTTTTATCGTTCTCTCCTTCCAGTCCGATCACGCCGGGAACTTCCATTTGCATGCGGTAGGCCAATTCGTAGTTTTGCATGCGGGATTCCAACTCCTCGTGCTGAGGGTGCTTGGCCATGTGGCTCTTGTTAAGGAAAGCGAGTTCGTCGAGAGCCTCTCTTTGATGCCGCCTTGTCTTGTGGGAAGGAGCGTTCAGGTCGAGGATCGGAGAACCGGACGGACGCAGGCGGGTGCCTTGGTACTGACCGGGCAGGAATCCATTTGACCAATTGCGTGATCCGCCTTGGGGGAGAGCGAGTTCCGTCATAACGACGTATCCAGGAAGGTTCTTGTTTACTGAACCCAAACCGTAGTTGGCCCAAGCGCCGAGAGAGGGGTCGCCTCCCAGTCGACTCCCCGTGTTCATGTGAAAGAGAGCTTCCGGGTGGTTGAGAGACTCGGCGAAACAACCCCGATAGTTGCACAACTCGTCGGCCACCTTGGGCAGATGGATCCATTGATCGCTCATGTCCAAACCGGATTTCCCTACCTTGCGCGAACCGTAAGGACTGCCCACATAGAATTTGTATCCGGAGGCTAGGCTTCCCGGCCGTTTCGATTCCTTTTTGTGAAGATCGTTGAGCTTTGGTTTGGGGTCGAAAGTATCGACCTGACTGGGGCCGCCTTCCATGAAGAGCATGATGACGTTTTTCGCCTTGGGTTCGTGCATCGGTTTCTTCACGCCGCTAAAGGATGCAGAATCTTTCGCCATCAAATCGGTCATGGCCAAGGCTCCGAGTGAAGAGGTTAGTCCGTAGAGGAAATCACGGCGGTTGAGTTCGGGAACGTAAAATGGGATGTTCATATCAGTAGACGTACATAAATTCGTTGGCATTGAAGAGAACCAGGCACAAATCTGAGAGAGCTCTGGTTTGCGGGCTTACTTCATGGGCTTTCTTGTCGGCATGGTAATTTTCGAAAGCGGGAAGAATTTCCTCGTAGTCGAAAGGAAGGCCAGTGGACTCCTCGACGAGGGAACGGGTAATGGAGGTAGGGTACTCGGTTTTTTCCGGTTCGTGCTCGAGATGATACTGCCTCATCTTTTCGACATACTTCTCAAGTCTGTCCCATTCCTTCTTTGCGGGAACTCGGCCGAAAGCCAATTGAACCACCCGCTTGACTTGCATTCGAAGATCATCGAACTCATTCACTGCTCGCAAAGCCAGAGCGATGGCCCGGTCGTTCATCAAGTCACTGTTGAGAAGGCTGAAGGCTTGGGGAGTGACCGACTCGGCGACTCTTTCTTCGCAGGAGTCGTTGGGGTTGGGTTGGTTGAAGAGTTCCAGGAAGGGGTCTGGTTGTCCACGCACACGGTAGGCATAAAGAGTACGGCGGTTTCTTTGTTCGGGCCGAATCGAAGGTTGATAGGCGGGGGCGAGGGAGAACTGGATCATACGAGGCTGAAGGGCCACTTCCATGTTGATTTCCGGCATGACCGGTAGCCCACCCACTTGACGGTTAAGCTCTCCCGTACTTACCAACATGCCGTCGCGTAATTCCTCGGCGGTCAAGCGACGGGGCAGGCGGTAGGCAAGCAGGTGGTTGTCGGGGTCTTCATTACGGAGTCTTTGGAATTCCGGGTGTTGCGTCCCTTGGCGGTAGGTTTCGGAAAGCATGATCAGCTTGTGGAGTCGCTTGAATTTCCATCCGTGCTGGACGAAGTCGGCCGCCAACCAGTCCAAAAGCCGAGGATGTGTGGGTTTCTTTCCCTTCGCACCAAAATTGTTCGGGTTGCCGGCAAGGGGTTTTCCGAAATGCCTTTGCCAGACTCGGTTTACGATTGAACGTGCGGTAAGAGGGTTGTCCGGGTGGGCAACCCATTTGGCCAAATCCAATCGTCTGCCGGTGCTGTCGTTGGTTATCAGATAAGGATCCTTGGGGTTATCGGAGCTTGATAGACCGAGGGCACTTAGGACGCCTGGTTGTACACGGTCTCCGGGAGCTTCGAGTGCACCTCCCTGGAGAATGTGAGACTTAGGAAACGGCCCATCGGGTATCTTGCCGGGCATACGCATTTTACGAGCATTGAGAGACTTGGGTACGGGACCGTTGTACACGGATTGCACAAGGGGTTTGTAGCGTTCGAGCCGACGGCTCCAAATCCAATCGTCTTGGCGTCGAACCTTGAGCCTGCCTTGTTCGATTGGGTTTAAGCCTACATAACGGGGCGGCTTTTCTTCGTCGGGCAAGCTTCTGCGCTTATCTTCGTTGAGATATTTCTTTCCCCTCTCGGCATACCATTTCTTGGCGGCCTCTTCCTGTTTTTTCAAAAGTTCGTGGTGTTTTTTCTTCGCGAAGTCGAACATGACTTGAGTGGCTTTTTTTCCTTCGTTTAGGCCAAGAAGGTTTTCTTCTTTGGCAAAGGGAGCCGGTCGTTCCGCAAGTTGGGTTCCCGAAAAAGCGGCGTACATTCTGTAGTAATCACGGGTGGGGAGGGGGTCGAATTTATGGTCATGGCACTTAAAGCAGCGCATGGTCGTACTGAGGAAAGTTTGCCCGACCGAGTTGACCACATCGTCGAGGTACAATTGACGGGCTTGCGGTTTCAAAACCATGGCCGGATCCCATGGTCCCATGCGAAGGAACGAGCTTGCCACCAGAAGTTGCGAGTCTTTTTTGTCCTTGGGTTGTTCTTCCCAGAGCTCATCTCCGGCAATTTGTTCGATGATGAATTGGTCGTAAGGTTTGTCGTGGTTAAAAGAGCGCGTTACATAGTCGCGGTATCTCCACATGTTGGAGCGTTCGTAATCGTTGGACAGTCCTGCCGTATCGGCATAGCGTGCGACGTCCAACCAATGTTGGGCGGAACGTTCTCCGTAATGGGGACTTTCAAGTAACTGGTCGATCAATCCAACCCATGCCTTTTGAGGATCCTTGTCCCATGCTGAACGAAACTGGTAGATTTCATAGGGTGTGGGTGGAAGACCGTGAAGGTCAAGGTAGGCCCGCTTGACCAAGTTGCGGAAATGGCTGGGTGGCGCAGGCTTGATCTCTTTCCGGTTGAGCTTTTCCCTGACAAAGGAATCGATCGGATTCAGCCCTGAGATAGGTACCTTAGGCTTGGTCAAGGGTTGGAATGCCCATAAGTCTTCGGGTGAGTAGCGCCTGTATGTCCAATCGTCGGACAAGCCTCCACTTGTTTTGACTATTATGCCTTCATCCGTTACGGGCTTCGCCCTCTCTTCAAGCACGTACTTTTGGCTTGTCTCTTGGTCGGGCCAAGGTGCTCCGAGTTTGATCCATTGTCTGATCCAGTGGATTTGTCTTTCGGTCAACCGGTCGTTCTCCTTGGGGGGCATTTCGTAGTCTTCGTCCTTCCACTCGATTGCGGTCATGATGAGGCTCTTTTCCGGATAACCGGGCACGAGAACCTTTTCCGAGGTTTCCCCTCCTAAAAGTATTTTATCGAGGGAAGAAAGATCGAGATCCCCTTTTGTTTTCCCTTCTTTTTCGCTATGACAAGCAAGACATTTACTTTCCAGAATAGGCTTTACCTTGAGCGAAAAAATCCTTTCACCCATATTTGCATCAATTTTTGTAAAAAAAGCTAAATAAATTAACAGTGATAACAAACTTGATCGAGTGGTAGACACAGTCGATTGGGTAGAGAATTTAAATTACATTTAAAGCAAGTGCCTTAAGGGCCCCATCTTTATTTTTTACGAGGATCGCTTCAACAATCCTCTCGTGTTCTCCGATTGATTCTTCAAAGTTCTCGAAACGGGAATATTTCATTGAAATACGAACCGCGAGTCCAAGCCAAATCAGTTCGAGGTTTTTAGAAACCCGAGTGACCCAGTGTCTGTGGAGAGCCAAGTCTCTTTCCGCGACTTCGGGCAAGGATTCTCTTAGACAGGCATTCTTGAATTGCTCGAGCAAAATTTCTAATTCCCCATGATCTTTATGGTTTGCTTCTTCAATATATTTAGAAACACAGTATTTTTCTAATTCTAATCGCATGTTCATCATTATTTTCCGTTCCTCATCTGCGATTGCTGAATGAACGCGAACTCCGCGATTGGTTTCGTATACTAATGAACCTTCCTGAGTAAGCTTTAGAAAAGCGTCTCTTATTGGACCTCGACTTACGCCGAAGCGTTTGGCAAGGGAAATTTCACGCAATGGTTGATCGTAACGGTATTTACCGGCAATTAAATCCGACCTTAGAATATCGCAGATCTCTTCCCGAGTGTAATCTCTTTTAATAGATTCCTTTACCATGCAAATTCACCTAATGTTATAACAGAAAACTCGTCAATTTGAAATTGTTAACAATTTCTATCGTTAAAATGGATATGCTTTATTTGTAGTGGGAATTTAAGAATGTAAATTGGGAAGTTTTGTTTTTGGGCAATATGAATTCAAGAATTCTTTTGTTGGAATCACGATCGATAATTTGCCAAGCGTGGCTTACAAAAGAATTAATTTCATAATGATCTTTGGGACGCAAAGTTCTTCTTTGCCTAGGGTTTCCTTCAAAATCGATCCATTCTAGGAAAATTGTTTTAGATGAAAGGTTACGCAAAAATAGCTGATTTCTTTTATTTGAGAACTGAGATTTTGTTTTTTCATTTGTTTTGTTAGGTAGTGGTTTTATTTTCGGACTTCCTTTGGGGGCCAAACTGATTACACCTGATTCAAATTCTTTTTTCCAAATTATTAAATTGTTTGGCCATGCAAATGGTTTTTCTTCTTTATAATGGAAGCCTAATAAATGAGATGAGACATGATCACGTTTTAGAGGTAATTGATACCTCCATTCTGAATCACCAAGGGTTTCTTTAATTAGTTGGGCGAGTGGGGGATCTGCTTTTTTGAGTTCTTTTCTTGTGTTAATAAATCCGTGTTCCCGGTCATTTTCACGGTTTGTGTTAAACCATGATTGCACTCCCTCTGCCCAATATTCATTGACATTAGTGGAAGCATAAGTGCCATCCCATATTTTTCTTTCGATTGCATTTCTGTAACATTTTTCAATTTCATTTTGAAAATTTGGATTTAATTGTATCAGTGCCATTTGGTGTAGGGCATGGGCAAATTCGTGAATCAAAATATTTTCCTTTGCGTAGGGATCCCCTTTGATACCAAGAAGGTTTTCCTCTCCGCATGTCACAGCAGGCCGGGCAAAGGTAGCACCTAACCCACGAGCTCTATGATCCCAATATTGGGAGGGTTTGAGGTCCGAGTGTTCGGGAATGTCTGTAGTAAATTCATCTCTGGCCATCACCACATAGCGTGCTTTGTTTCGATTCAGCATTGAAAGTAAATCGTTTCTTTTTCCAACCATCTTTATGATCAGAAAAGCAGCTTCTTTTAAAGCATAGCTCGAAACTTTTGCAGATCCAATTATAGAAAATCCGTGAAGGTCAACATGCTTCTGATAAAATTCATCCAAATTTAAGCGATTTCTCACTTCTTGTGGAATTGCGGTAACTTCGTAACTATTCTTTGCGACAAGACAATGAACACAAATAAAGAAAACGAACCCGGTTATAAAAAATATACCCGGACTTTTCATAGAAATATTTTTTATTTGAAGAACTTATGCTGAGGATCGTCACCGCTTAAAATATATGCGAGCAGATCCATTACCTCTTCTTCTTTCATCATATTAAGTAGTCCTGGGGGCATCGGTGAGACAGTAGACGGCCCCATGCTCTGAACTTCATTTGTTTGCACGCTCGTTCTTTGGTTCGGATCGTAGAGATCGGTGTTTAAGACAACGCGGTTACCACCAAGGTTTACCACAACTCCGGACAAGGTCTTCCCGTTTTTTAAAGTTACGAAAGTGGGAACGAACTGTTCATTGATTTCCTTACTTGGATACATGATTTGTTCGAGTAGATCATGAGGTGAATAGCGTCCGCCCGAACCGGTCAGGTCGGGACCGTTCATGCCGCCTTGGTTTCCAAATCGGTGACACGCGTAACAACCTCCTGCTGCAAACATCCTGCGACCAACCTTAAAGTTTCTACCCTCTAGCCCACTGGATGCCGCATTGCTTAATTCCTCCAGTTCCCAATTTTTAACGAATGTGCTACCCACCATCGCCTCTGCCATAACATCGGCAGGAGACTTAACAATA
>NZ_CAXLMO010000031.1:0-26279 GCF_964187635.1 Candidatus Seribacter sulfatis
AGGTGCTTTGCCAGATTCAGGTGCTTTGCCAGATTCAGGTGCTTTGCCAGATTCAGGTGCTTTGCCAGATTCAGGTGCTTTGCCAGATTCAGGTGCTTTGCCAGATTCAGGTGCTTTCGATTTTTCACTCGGGACCAAAGCTTTTTCAACTTCCTCTATCTCCAAATCTGCATCGTCGACCTTCGGTGCGTTAATAACTCGATCGATCTTGTGTGCGGTAAGGGTGCTCCCCTTTACCGAGCGTCCCTGTAATTCAATCCAAGAAAAATCGAATTCGATCACTTTTTCTCTCACTCTTTTTAATTCCGGATCAATGTGAACAAGAACTCGACTATTTTTCTTTTCTGAGTCGTGAACAGAAAAATAAAAAATTCGACTCTTTGAATGGACTTTGAAAAGAGGATAATCTTTATCCCTAGTCACCCCGCCAATCTTGAATTTTTTTGCGTACAACCGACCCGACTGACCATCTCGGTAAACTATGTTGTAGACCTTTTGATCATCTCTCCGAAAAATTGATATCCTCATTGGATTCTTACCAACAAACATTTTATCTGCGATCTTCATCACTTTCATAACACCATCTTTACCGATCACAATTACATCATCAAGGTCAGAGCATTTTTCAATCGCCTCGTCTTTTTTTAAAGCGTATCCCGCAAAGCCATCTTTACGATTGATATAAAGAGTCTCACTTGCGACCACAACCTTAGAGGCGACAATCTTATCAAAAGCAATCAGCTCTCCACTTTCATTAACACTTAATTCCGTCTTTCTCTCTCGTCCCTTTCCATACTTCTTCATTAATTCCTTAAAATAACGAATCGTATATTTTGTGATTTGACTGAGGTGCCCTTTCACCACTTCAATTTCATCTTCGAAACCTTGAATTAATTCATCCGCACGAAATGAGTCATATTTCGAGATCCTTTTAATTTTTATTTCGAGAAGTCGTAAAATATCATCTTCGATGATCGCACGATGAAATAATTTAATGTAGGGTTTGAGTCCTTTATCAACGGCAGCAATTACGCCCTCCCAAGTTTCTTCCTTCTCAATATCGCGATAAATCCGCTTTTCGATAAAGATTTTTTCCAAAGAGGCAAAATGCCATTTTTCCTGAAGTTCACCCAGTTTAATCTCCAATTCCTTTTGCAAAAGATCCCGAGTTAAAAAAGCAGCCGATTTGATCAAGTCATTAACAGAAAGAAACTGTGGGTGGTTATGCTGTATGATACAGGCATTCGGGGCCAAACTTACTTCACAATCAGTAAATGCATAAAGCGCAGGCAAAAGATCTTCCGCTGAAACAGTGGACGGCAGGTGAATCATGATTTCAACAAACTCAGCCGTATTATCCTCAATCTTAGATATTTTAATCTTACCCTTATCATTCGCAGAAAGGATTGAATCGATTAAACTGGTCGTGGTAGTCCCAAAGGGGATCTCGGTCACTTTGAGAAGGTGCTTCTTTACTTTTTCAATTCGTGCCCGCACCCGCACACGCCCTCCCCTTGCACCTCCGTTATAATCGGTACAGTCAGCGATTCCACCCTGATGAAAATCGGGAAGTAAATTGATTGGATTTTTACGAAGTGCGTCCGTTAAAGCATCCAGTATTTCAATAAAATTATGAGGCAGAATCTTCGTGGAAAGACCCACCGCGATTCCCTCCGCTCCCTGTGCTAATAACAGGGGAAACTTAACCGGAAAGGTGACTGGTTCTTTATTTCTCCCGTCATAGGAAGAAGCCCACTCCGTAACCTTAGGGCTGAACACAACCTCCAATGCAAACGGCGTCAATCGGGCTTCAATATATCGGGGGGCTGCAGCAGAATCACCAGTCAGTAAATTACCCCAGTTACCCTGCATATCAATTAACAAATCTTTTTGCCCAAGTTGAATCATGGCATCACCAATCGAAGCATCTCCATGGGGATGATACTTCATTGTGTTTCCAATTACATTGGCGACTTTATTGTAACGACCATCCTCTAATTCACGCATGGAATGAAGTATTCTGCGCTGTACTGGTTTCAACCCATCATCCGCATGTGGGACAGCTCGTTCTAAAATAACATAAGAGGCATAGTCTAAAAACCAATCACCATACATGTCATCAACATAGATGGCATCATCCTCCCCTCTTTCAGCACCGTCATCAGTCAGTAATGCTTCAGGGTCAAACCGCCGGATTGCGATTTCCTTTACCTCTTCCTTGCTCTCTTCATCAGCAGAATCATTTTCTAGTGAAGGATCGGAGTCATTTTTTTGATCGGACATGATAACAGGTTCTTACTATTATCAGGCGGCTTCGCCATCACTGACAACCGTTGTGGAGGGCAGCGATTTTTTTTCAGAATCTACCGGTGCCTCCTCTTTTTTATCAACAATATCAACTTCAAAGCGAAGGTTTCTAATGATGTATTGTTGTCTTTCAGGAGTATTCTTACCCATAAAAAACTTGAGCATCTCCTTAATAGATTCATGGGCATCAATTTTAACAGGATCTAAACGGATATCATCAGCAATAAAGTGCTTAAATTCATCCGGTGAAATCTCTCCTAAACCTTTAAACCTAGTTATTTCAGGATTTTTACCCAAGGTTTTTAACGCGGCCTCTCTCTCCGCATCATCGTAGCAATAGAGAGTTGTTTTTTTATTCCTGACCCGAAATAAGGGAGTCTGCAAAACAAAGAGGTGGCCTTGCCGGATTAACTCAGGAAAAAATTGCAGGAAAAAAGTGATGAGTAATAATCGAATATGCATACCGTCCACATCCGCATCAGTTGCAATAACAACTTGGTTGTAACATAAATCTTCCAAGTCTTCCTCAATTCCAAGTGCGGCTTGAATTAAGTTAAACTCTTCGTTTTCGTATACTACTTTACGAGTCAATCCAAACGAGTTTAGTGGCTTTCCCTTAAGACTAAATACAGCCTGAAATTGAACATCTCGGGCTTTCGTAATCGAACCACTTGCAGAATCTCCCTCTGTAATAAACAAGGTACTTTTAAATCTATTTTTATCCTTAGTGTTTAAATGGACTCGACAATCCCGCAGTTTACGGTTGTGAACCTTACTTTTCTTAGCTCGTTCTCGGGCAATCTTTTGGATTCCCTTGAGCTCTTTTCTCTCTCTTTCACTTCTTTGTATTTTACTTTGAAGGGCATCTGCAGTTTCGGGATTCTTATGTAAAAAGTTATCCAGTTTTTCTTTCAGGAAATTCCCTACAAATGATCGAACTGTTTCGCCCTCTGGAGACATAGTGAGGGAACCCAGTTTTGTTTTTGTTTGAGATTCAAAAACCGGTTCCTGAACTTTCACACTGATTGCAGCAACTAAACCGCCACGAATATCGGGTGCATCAAAGTTCTTTTTTGTAAAGTCACGAATGGTTTTAACTAATCCTTCACGAAAAGCAGCCTGATGGGTACCTCCCTGGGTCGTGTGTTGTCCATTGACAAAAGAAAAATAGTCTTCCCCGTATTGTTCGATATGGGTAAAAGCGACTTCGATATCACTCCCCTCCAAATGAATAAAGGGATACAAAGGTTCTTCTGAAAGGTTTTCTTCCAATAAATCTTTTAAACCATCCTTGGATCGAAAACGTTTACCGTTGTACTTGATCGTTAATCCACGATTCAAATAACTGTAATAACGCATCATGCGTTCAACAAATTCATTCCGGTAGCGAAACTTTTTAAACATTTCTGCATCCGGGGTGAACATGATCAAGGTGCCATTTTCTTCTTTAGTACCTTTATTTTTTTTATCCATGGTGCTTGGTTCACCACATGAAAATTCAATTCGCCTCGTCTCTCCCTCACGAAAAGACTGAATGTCAAAGTTGCTTGAAAGTGCATTTACTGCCTTGATACCGACTCCGTTCAATCCAACTGACTTTTTAAAAGCTTCTGAATCGTACTTTGCACCGGTATTAATCTTGGAGGAACAATCTAAAAGTTTTTCCAAAGGAATCCCACGGCCATGATCCCGAACCACTACATTTTGCCCATCGCACTCGATGTCGATCTGTTTACCAAATCCCATCACAAATTCGTCGATACAATTATCAAGGACTTCCTTAAGAAGTACATAAATCCCATCATCCTCGGACGAACCGTCGCCCAACTTTCCAATATACATCCCAGGTCTGAGACGTATATGCTCCTTCCAATCGAGCGATTTTATACTATCTGCTGTATAATTATGTTCCGCCATTTTTCCCTAAATACCATTACCACCTTTATTCTTTATGCGAAGAAGATTTGCCTTTGTCCACAGGAAAAATGAATAATAGAATAAATTTTTTAAAAACAAACTTTTTCAATGATCAATAATTACTGGCTCGCCATTGAACAATTAGGAGATCGGCGCCTATGGAAACCTGTATTATGGGCTACCTTCTTTTCATTACTCTCTCTCGCCCTCGTTCTGTTTATAGGAACCTCTGCGGCGGGTTGGTTTTTTGACTCTATTTTTTCCTATTTTGATTCTTATGAAAAAGGTTCATGGATAAGAATTGTAGCACAATCAATACTTGTAATTTTCTTCATTATACTGGGTTTCTTTTTCTTCGGATCAATCCACGCTGCGTTTTTGGGAATTTATATTGATGATATTATTAATGCAGTCCAAGAAAAACACTACCCCGACATCGTACTGCAACCCGCACCCAATCTGTATACTTCAATCCTTATATCCATTCGCTTAGTCGCACTGAGTGCGGTTGTCAATTTGATCGCAGCCCCATTTTTTTTATTGGGCTGGTTTTTTCCTCCGCTTGGAATTGCACTTCAACTTGGCGTCAATGGATTTTTATTCGGTAGAGAATATAAAGTCACATTGAAACAAAGGTTACCGCAGGAAAACTTTAATCAAAACGAACCTTTTACCGGATATGGATCACTCGGTGCAGCACTAATGATGGTTCCCCTAGTAAATCTTTTTGCCCCACTTCTTATCTGTAATTCTATTTTCCATGCAATTATGAAAAACAAAACAAGCAATTAGCTTTTGTAATACTAATTCTACAGCTTTTGCACTGACCGAACTAATCTGGCATGATGTAAACGTGCGACTTGCCACATATAAGTACCGGTCGACCGGCCATATTGATTCGCGGTAGCATGTGCCAAATAATTCATCGCTCTTTGAGGATCATCATCCGTTAATTCCAAAAAAACTCCGACATATAGATTGGCATGAAAAAGAACACGGACTTCATATTGAGAAGGAAAATGTTGCTGCTTAATTCTATCAAACACATCCTCCGGTGAAATTTCTCCAGCAAACATTGAATAAAGCCATGGGTAAGGAGGGCGGTCGTCTTGAGAATAGCGAAGAAGGTCTTTTCTTGCTTTGTTAAGTCCACTCAATTGAAACTGAGACATAAATCTCCAAATTCCATTTTCTCGATCCACTTCATCAAATTGGTGATATATTTCAAATTGACGAGAAGCCATCTTGAACTCAGAGAGATAGAAATAAGCAATTCCCAACCGCCAGTGAGAGATTTCCAAGTTTGGATTTAACTCGATCATTTTTTCGTAGTCCAAGCGTGCACCTTTAAAGTCACCCAAAAATAAACGTGCATCTCCTCGTGAAGAAAAGGAAGAGATCTCAACTGGGTTTTTTAAAATTCTTTTCGTACAGGTACGATCTATTTCAGAATATTTTTTTTCGAGTTTGGATAATTCTTCAGATGTTGGGAGATCAACTTCTGCTCCCAGGTAGTTTGAAATGAATGGGACAAAGAAGAATAAAAAGAAACGCAGGTTCATTGGGGAAACTCATTCTTAAAACGAGTCCCCCTCACTGTACCATTCTCATCCCACTCTTCAATCAAGCCAACTGCTGTTCCCCCTACCATTTTGGTACGCGACTTCATAGTACCGTTCTCGTAAAAGTCCACTGCCGCACCATCATAAGGAGATTCCTGGTCGATTTTATACCACAAGCCATCTTCTCGAAATTCAAGATCTTTGCTTTGATCTGCTTGAGGGAGTGAATTCATATCCTCTAGCTTCTTTTCAGAAGAAGTAATAGTTTCAGTTGAGCATTGGGAGGGTAGCCAAACTATGGTGATCCCCAATAAGAGAACGGTTCCGATCCACCAATATGCAACGGGAGAAAGTAAACGACGGCGCGGGAGTTCTGTTGGATCAGGTAAGTCTGGAAATTTCTGTTCGCTCATTTTACAAAAGTAAAGCCTAGGTAAGGTTAATTAAGCAAGGCATAAAGAAATACATTCATTCCTAAGCGCGAGTAAAAAGCGTGTGCATAATTACTAATTTCTTCCCCTGAATAATACTTAAAAATCCTCCATTTCCCATTTGGTTCTTGTACCCAAAGGGGGCGCTGTCCATTTTCTGAATAAATAATATCTTTTAATCCATCCTCTCGAGTGACTTCATAAGTACCTCCGGAAAAAGAGGCCAGCTTAAGGTTTTGATCAAAATTCTCTGCTGATTCTCTTACCCGAAATGAAATCGGGGGTATCCAGGCACCAAATTCATCTCTCCCCCAACCCATTGCACAAATAGGAGATGCAACACAGGCAAGTCGACCTTTTACTTTTATTCCCACAAATGAATAAGTCGCCTGCGGCCACTTTTCTCTCTCCACAAATGAAAGAACTGTTTCGGGTAATCGTTTTTGTTCGGTCTGGATTTCGAGATCTTTGTTCTTGGGTAATCCGGTAAAAAAAGTTCTGAATAAATCATGATCGCGGCCCAAAGGAATAAAAGTTTTTTCGGGAAGAATCTTTGAAAAAAGCTCTTTCACCTCGGGGCGTTCTTCCCATGCCGCATAGCTATGGCCTAAATCTTGGCCAAGAAACGAAGCTTTTATTCCCGCGTCCAAATAAATAAAGCCCCCCTGCTCCATATACCGCCTCAATGCATCTCTCTCTTCCTGGGGAAATTCCAAATTGGGCTGTTCATCACAGTTAATATAAAGGATCGGGTTTTCAAGAAGTCGCTCATCTGTGAGAGTATTGATAAAGAGAGGGTCAGTATCAAAGCGGGCATTACTTTGCTCATTCAACATTTTAAGCAGGCTGGGTAAAGCATCAGGATATCTCCGAGTTGAGTTTTCTTGTCTCAACAACTGAACAATTCTTACGCTCCCTTCATTCGACTGACTTGGGCTTTGTGAAAACACCAACGAGCTGAAAGTAATTAATATAATTAAAAAAGATTGGATAAATCTCATGGTTGAACTCCTATTTTACTTAATTCAATCTTGGCTAAGTTTGAAATACGGCTTTGTGGGTTTTTCGAAATGTAATCGATCAATACCGGGACGCCCTCTTTTCTATCCCCCAACAAACCATCCATCGCAGACCGTTGAATCACATAATCGGTATCCAGCAATGATCGTTTCATTATGGTTAACCAACCGGGTACCCTTCGAGCGGACATTGCCCGGATCGTAGTGGAACGAACAATAGTATCCTCATCAATTAACAAATCAAAGCCAAGTGATTCAACAGTACTCTGAGTCGCATCTAAAAGCGATTGAGCAGCAAAAATTCTCACATCCGAGAATCCACTCTCCACCAAAACGCCTAATTGTTTTTCTGACAAATTATTACTCTGACCACGCAAACCGTTCAATACCACTTTTCTGACTTTTGGATCGGGGTCTTTTGTAGCGGGCAACCAAACTGAACTGTCTCTCCAACCTCCGCTCAAATTAATAAATCGTTGCCATGCAATGGCCCGAATTTGTGAACTACTGTGTTCAGTCAATGCCTTATAAATTTCCGCACCATCCACACCCAAGGAAGATACGGTGTACAGTATGGTTGTAACTTGCGTGGATAATCCATTTACCCCCAGTAGGAAATTTTTAATTTGTTCCACAACCTTCCCCGGAACTCGCTCTCCAAAACGGGCGAGTTCAACGGCAGCCATTGATAGGACTTCGGGGTCAGAATCTTTTGTCATTTCCCTAAGAATGCCACGATAGTCCGAATGATAGCTATTTGCATTTCGAGCAACGGCGACCACTTTTAAACGGATGCCCTTATTCGCGTGCTTCGATAATGCTTTCACCCTGTTGACAATTCTTGGCTGCGATGCACTTGAAGAAATTCGATCCAATGCAGTAAGGAGGACACCGAGATCAGAGTCCGAAAGTAATTTATCTAAAGAAAGTAGAGGGAGTGAGACGTTAAGATAAGTATGATATTTCAGAACATTTTGTCGAACAATTGCATCTTTGTCTAAAAAAGCATCCTGAGTCATCTTATACAAATCCGGGCGCATTGCAGAAGATACCGAACGATATACCTTCCTTCCATTAATCTCAATCAGTTCCATTCCACTTCTACGCATCGGTGAAATAATTCGTGGAATCATGGTGGAAACCTCTCTTCGTACTTCAACATCCGGATCACCAAGTTTTGAATAAATTTTCTCCGCCAAAGCTTTATCGTATACTGGAAAACCATTCGAGGCATGTTCGGCGATAGAGACCATTGCCGCACGCCTCACTAATGCACTTTCATCATCAAGGGCACTAATTAAAAGAATTGATGTTTTGATAGAACGATACTTACCGAGTAGTTTTGCCGCTCCTACCCGACTTCCAACCTCGGCACTCTTAAGTCCTTCCTGAGCCCGTTCGATTGTTTTTTCTTCGCTGGAACGCGCAGGGGGGGGTGCGATAGCAATCGTTGTATTCTGATCCCCCACATCGCTATCTGCGTTTGGTATGACTTCGCTAGGAGAAATTGGCACCTGGGCACTCAGTTCAAAAAGAAAAGCGAAAGAAGAGAAAAGAAATATTCGAAAGATCATCTTAACCCCGATTGCCTCCTGATAATCCACTCACTTCCGGCTAGTAGAAAAAGAAGAATAAATACAATCCACGCATTCGACAAACTGTGGCGTTTCCGAACGGAAGGCAAATCCTCAGCAAATGTAGGATCCCAATTAGTATTCATTTGATCCACAGAAAGGTATTGTCCCCCAGTCAACTTGGCCAACATTTCTAAATCAAGACGGGCAAAAGAAACATCTATTGCTTCCTCTCCAGCCTCCGAAACACGAAGAAAGTTTTCCCTCTCCAGACTTTCTCCATCTGGAAACTTTAAAGTATACTTCACCTGATAAGCACCCGCCAAAACGGGCCGAAATGAACCTGCATACCTCCCTGCCACTGAACCCTCGGGGTAGAGTTGAATCACCCGCTCAAAATCATCGGGCCCCTCTATTCTGGCTTCCACCATAGCATCCATAGAAGGCTCAAAATCGGCCCCCAGTGCTTCCACCTGTAATGGTGCCTCCGTTCCACGAAGAAATGGTTTTTCTGAATCCTGTGTTTTCAGCCGATCCTCTCCCCCAGTACCAAGCCACTGGACCAAAGCCTGCCAAAAAACACGAAATTCCTTAGCACCCTCTTCATCATTCATCGACCGTCTCCAATCACTGGGGGAACCCCAATACCCAACCTTGCCAGAACCATAAGCCTGCACGGTTAGGACCGGTTTTCCATTGGCACGGGAAAGAACCACTCCACGAGCGGCCGAGTTTTGTTCTTTTACAAAAAAGCCGGGAAGTCGGTTCGGTAAGAATGGTTTCATTTTATCCACCTCATCGACCGGTCCAAAAAGGGGTTCTTCCAAGGTCACTAAAGAAAGATTTTGCTTGGCAAAAACTCGCTCAACCGATTTTGCAGGAACAATTCCTCCCAATTTAATACGGGCAATTTCCAAGGGGCCAAAAAGGAGTAATCCCCCTCCTTTTTTCTGGACAAAATCCTTTAATGAATCCACCAATGTCTGGTTCAAATCCTCTAAAACCATAGTATCCATAAGGATCGCATCATAATCCATCCAAAAAGAAGGGTCATTCGAATATTCGGGATTGAGTTGTTCTCCAAAGGCATGAAACACAGTCGAACTCATTCGAATAAGAGCTTGAAAGTCAAAGCGATCTTCATTGACAAGGACCCTTTTTATAAAGGGAAAGAGAGGCTGTATTCGATTGGAAATATAGAGTGTTGAAAATTGCTCCGGTGGTTTTACCACCACAAGAAGTGAATCCGAATTATTAGAAGGATCGGCATCCCCCGGGGGGGCATCCATCACGACCCGATAACGCTGTGGACCGGCATTTTTGGGAAGTAGTGGAGAAAAGTTTATTTTCCTTTTTTCACCTCCCCGTAAATTGAGAGCAATCTCCTCCAATACCTTACCATCTAAAGTAAGTTTAACATTGGTTTGGATCGAATCCTTGAATTTGTTCTCCACTTCTCCAGTCAAAAGTAACTCTTCTTTGGCCACCGCATTGGGTCGGCGATCAGCAAACTTAATCGACCCATCTCCAACGGGTTGCTCTTGTCCCACCCCGATCACATTGATTGGAATACCTTGGATACGAAATTCCTTGGCCACTTCTAAAATGGGCAAACCCAGGTTATTTCTTCCGTCCGAAAAAACGACTACTGAGCCAAGGGATTGTTCGCCTCTTTCATTTCGTAAACTATTTGATAATGCATCCCCTAAAGCAGTCTTTTTCCCCAGTTCTATAACATCCCATGAATCGCGATTCATTCTTTGGACTTCATTCGAAAAGCCAAGGTTTTCCACTTTTCCATAACTTAACTTCATTCGACTTAACCAAGAACCGGAGTCCTTGGATTCAAGAAAAGGTCGAATTAATTCAATGCGCGTATTTTGTTCAGATCCGTCTTTCGTATTCATACTTCCCGACAAATCAGTCAAACTGAGCAATTTAAATTCTTTTGGATTAGGCTCGTCTGTAATTAAGTAAGGTCTAGCAAGCAGCAGGAAGAATAAAATACCCGCGAAAATTCGTAGTAGTAATAATTTCCAAGCGAGTCGAGGCAATGCAACCGCAAACATTGCTCTTGAATGATACGACAATATGAGAATGAAAAGTACGGCAATGATACCGAACAAAAAAGGAGAAAAGGGCCAATCCCAACCCATACTTATTCCCCCTCCGCAATTCTACGGAAGTACTCCTCGACCTGCTTTTTATAACGACTCGGTGCAGAAGTAGTTTCTTGATTCCGCCGGAGACGATTTTCAACTGCCTGCTTCCAGAAAAACTGCTCCACTAGTTCAAGGGCATTTGATACTGCAGCCGATGCCATTGAACTCGATTGGGATGGATCCTCACTGATTGCCAGTTGTTCAAAAAACTGAGTCAGATTTTGAAGCCTTTCATCTTGTTCCGCATTCGGAAGGGAACCGATTGACCTTGCCAGCTCATCTGCTTTTTCCTTCATTTCTTCGCCACTCATTCCGGGTAATTCATTCTGTGTCTCCTGTAAATTTTCTACAAGTTCACGGAGAGCTCCATTTCCAAGATTTCTGAGTTTGTCCGCAACGCCCTGTAATTCATCATTTAACTTCTCTAAGTTTTCCGCCACCTTATCCTCTTCCTCTTTGGCCTGGGGAAAAGCTTCGTAAAGAAGAGAATTTGCGGCACGTTTACCTGCACGTTCGATTCCACCCTCGCGCGAATCTCTTGCCCCGCGTAATAAATCTTCCGTTGCATTCTCATTAAAATTCCCCATCGAACGGGCCGTCTGATCAATTTTATCTAAAAGTTCCTTGGCAAGTTCATTCAACTCCTCCTGTTCGCCTTTTAAATCCTCCCCCTGCCCCTCTTTTGCATTCTCGGTTTCCTCACCCAGTTGTCTTTGCTTACCGGCGAGACCGGATGCTTGTGCCTGTAATTGATCCACCATTCCGGCTGCCAATGAAGACATTGCAGATTCCACCTCAGAAATTGCATTACCCAATGCCTCCGCAGCAAGGTCGCCATGGGGTTGTGCATCACGAGGAGAATCCCGACGAAGCTCTCCGGCAGAATCTTTCATTTCTGCTCCCGCACGGTCAAGCGAGCCTACTTTCCCAAGGCTACCGCTCTTTTCATACCACTCCTCCCGGAGCCCTTCTAAATCTCTTCTTAAATCCTCCTGGCCCTGTGCTATCTCTTGATTCGCCTCGCCCTTCTTACCCGTGCCCGCAGCACGGCCAATTTCACGGTTTAATTCTTTTTGTCGTTCTTTGAAATCTTTTAATTCCTCCAAGTCCTTGGCAAGATCATTTAACTCTTCTGCCGGGTCTTTACTGGACTCCTCCTGTTCTTTTTCTGGTTTTCCCGCACTCTCCTCTTTGCTTTCTTTTGGTTTTCCTTTTCCCTTCGCTTTTTGCTTCTGCATTTTCTGCATCAACGCATAAATTTGAACCAATTTTCGAAGAGTTTTTTCAGAGGGTTCTAAAGATTCATCCAACATTTGATCACCGGCATAGATCTCGGTTTGCTCGATGTGATAGGTGGCTTCGTTTAATAGTTCCCCAAGATCGATCCCGTCCACGATTGGAAATTGGCCCTCAAACTCATCGAATACCTTGGTCATATCATTTTTCAGGCTCAGTGAATCAGTCACTATGGCAAGACTAAGTTTTTCTTTCTTAAACTTATCTTCCAGTAATGCATCGTAGGTGGAACGAATGATTTTCTTGGTTCGGTTAATAAAATCCCGTACCGGTATTTCCTTCTGCTCCCCATCCATTTGTGCATCTGACTCAGTGGAATTTCCCTCCGGTGGAAGAATCTCAATAAAGTAAATCTCTGAACGGGCAATCTGACCATCAGGTTCTTTATTATCTATCGCCAGTGCCATGTAGGTTATGACATCTCCAATCGCCAACGCCATTTCGTTCAGATCCAATACGTAGGAGATCGTTTTCTCCTTTTCCACAGGACCCACAAATATGGTTTCCTCTTCTTTTTCTCCTGCATGTGAAATATTAATTCGAACATCGGTCACTCCGTGATCGTCGGAAGAATAAACCTCTAATAGTAGACTGGCATCAGATGCTAACTGTAAATCTTTTGCAGGTTCTGTTATTTCCACCACGGGAGGTTCATCTGGGATTGGAGCAAAAAGGAATTCTTCATAGACGACCGGATCACGGTGGGGAAAGTCCAAGTCTTTGAGATAAACAACCCCCTTCCATTCAGTCTCTAAAACATGATCGGTGGTAAAAGAATTTGCGTCTACCCTCTCCAGTGGAATCTCCAATTCACCAGATAATATAAATGCACCGACATTTTCTGGTTTATCCTCAACTGATAAGTTCAAAATCATACGACTTCCCTCAGGTGCTCGGAAATAACCGAAGCCCTCATGAGAAATTTTTTCCATTTTCAAGTAATCAGGCGGAGTAATTTCCCAATTAAATGTGCTGATTGAAGGGGGATCATACGCCTCCAATAATTGCCATTCACTTTCCAGTGAAGGAGTAACGACTCGGTAGCTAAAATCACTTTGAAGAGAAGGCACTACAAATTCGAAACGTCCCATGATCGGGGTTCGTAGCATTTCCAAGCTTTCAATCATTCCATTTTCTTCAAACTCAATAAACGCTTTTTTCTGTCCGCGGTGCCCACGGGTAACATCTGCAAAAACAGAAATATCTGTTCCGCGGCTAAATTCTTTGCTTGCCGGGTACTCCTCCAATTTTGTGGAACCAGTTTTTGTGGTAAAGAGAAATAAGCCAGGTTCACCAGACAACGAATCCATCGATTTTTGCAGAGGACTTCGATCCACACTCCATGCTGTAAAAAGGAGACTCAGCATTAACCCAAATACTAAAGAAGCCCAAAACCTGGGTGGGGGGCGTGTACCCTCAGTCCAGACAATCTCGCTGGCCTTTTCCTCCGTTTGACGAAGGACCCGATTTTCCATAAAAGTCAAAGAACGTTGTTTCGATTTATCCTCCAACTCCACGGCACAATTAAGCAGATCCAGTAAATCAGGGTTTGATTGCTCCACTTGCCTTGCCAAATTTTTCACCGAGGGCTTTTTAGTCCAAGAACGAACTAAGAGAATCAAGAAAACAGCAATAGAAAAGACAGTTGTCGAAATAACCCAGTTAAAGGCAGCACTTTCAAGGATGGGATAAACTGAATCGTAAAGATCTAGTAAATAGAGCAAACAGGGCCAGCAGAGCAGGCCAATCACCAAGGCAAACAAAGATCGACTGAAAATAAAAAATCGAGCTTCCCGTTTGATAAACTCTAGAAAATTAGGCATGAATTTGTTTTTGTGCGTTAGAATTCTGACGGGGACGAGACCAAAGCATTTCTACAATCAAGAGAGTAGTGGCTAAAATTGCAAACCACATCCATAAGGGATTACTTTCTTCCTCGGAGTCACCCCCCTCAACAGTGGAAGATGTGGAATCAACTCCCGGGCCACCAAGGCTCTCTGTTAGTTCATTCATAGAAAATGTATCAGGAGAGGATTCAGCTGAAGAAAGAACGACCTCTACCCATTGATCTTCAAATCGAAATGCTCCCGGTTTTTTTGCAATAAAATTTCCCGAAACGCCAATCAATTCCTCGCCAGGCTCAATTACTGGCCATGAACGCGACTCACGTTCCACTCCCTGAGTTAACTCCATCAGCAGCGGTAAAAAAGAGTTTCGCAGGGGAAGGTCTGTCCATGTCGTATTCATCCGAAAAGGAAGGAAAACTAATCGTCCTCCCCCGTCAAAAGGTTTAATTAAGGCTAAAGGACGTCCCTCCTGATCTCGTAAGGGAACCTCGATTCCCTCGGAACTTGTCCCAGGCTTCATGATTCCAAATCGATGAATAGCAGAAAGGTACAAGTCACGAGCAGCTTTGCCGGCAAAGACTTCCGACAGAGCAGAACTGGACTCTAATGCGCCAATGCGAAAAGGATTTTTGCTCTGTACCGCTCCACCCGCCACTCGGACAAAATTATAATCAAAAAACTGATTCGATTTTAAAATTGAAACCGTAGAGGAAAAGGGTTCGCCTGGAGTGATCAAGGCCACCCCACCCTTGGAAATATATTTCTCAATCAATCCGCCCAATTGTTCCTCTTCAAACCATTTCCCCAAGCCTAAAATCATTAGTAACTGAACCTCCAACTGGTCATCTCCTAATCGTAACGCGTCTGCACGGTCCTGATCCCATTCCCAACGATTCCAGCCATTATCGCCAGAGCTCGCAACTGCGGTTTTTAAAAAAGACTTTTCCTGATCTGTTTCATCATTTTCAAATTCAGGCATCCAAAAACCAAACCGGCGAGCGGGGGGTGCTTTTAACCATACAGATCTTTCATTATCGAGTGCGAATGCATCTCCCTCCACTAATTGAACTTTAGCGAAAGAAAAATCCCCCTCCTTGATCACAAATTGAGACTGTACAGAACCGTAGGGGGCAATCGAGACAATATTTTTGGCTTTTACTTTTCCACCTGCAATTAATTCTACCTCTGCGGTCTTATTGGTATCGTCCCAATTTCGTATAACAGTCCATACTCTTATCTTGTCGGGACCCGCCGGTACTGCCCGGGCTTCTAACACACTTAAGTTATTCTGCCTTTTACCCTCAATTTCACTTTCCCCTCCCACTTTTATTAATTCATAGGTAATTCCAGAATTCTGTAAATCAGTGTAAGCGGTTTGCCAATCGGACTCTTGAAAATCACTCAGAATGTATAACTTTCGTTCTTTTGCTTTTTCAGAGAACATAGCGGGAGTTTGATCGAGCAGGACTTGGGCATTTCCTCGACTCCAGTCAGGAAGCACGTTTTGAATCTGTGCCTTGATTGAATCACGATCATTTCCAATCTCGATTTTATTCAGGATAGTGTTTCCAAAAGCAATAAATCCCACCTCGTTTTCCGACTTTTCCAAAATTGTTAAAGCTTTTTCCTTCGCCTCTTCAATCCCCCCCCATCCCCCCATACTGGGCGATAGGTCGATTGCAATTAAAGTTTCTTTATTCTGCCCTTCTAGAGAGGGCGTGGAAGGAGATTTCCAATACGGGTCAGCTAATAAAAGAGAGAGGATAATAAAAAGAAGAATTCGGACTAGTAAAAGAGGGATATCCGAAGGAGTACGTTTTCCCGTACGGGGAATTTGGGACGGGCGAATGAAACGTAGAGAAGAAAAATAAAACTTTTCTGTCACCCGACGATAAGCCATGTGTGCAACCACAGGCAGACCAATCGCAAGAGCGGTCCACAAGGCAGCAGGTTGAGCAAATTCGATCACTTTACATCAAAAATTTAGATTCATTTACGATTCCTCATACCAAGAAAACGACGCATGGCATGTCCCAGGTCTTGGTTGGTAATCAAACTTTCAAATTCGGCAGATACAGAGGAAAGCTTTGTTTTAAGATCATCACAAAACTCAGACATATCCTTTTTGTACTTCTCTCGAATGGCAGGAGGGGAAGTTGAAACTTCTCGCTCCCCTTCTAATTCTGCAAACCGTAATGCTTCGCCTTCGGGCAAATCGATTTCATCAGGATCTAAAACCTGCAGACATAAACATTCATATCGAGAAGAAAGAGAAAATCGAAGTCGCTCGGTTAAAGTATTCTCAGCTTCAAGGAAATCAGATAAAAAGACCACCATTGCACGTCCAGGCAAACCACTCGCCATTCGATCCCATGCAAAATCATGTGCGTTTTTCCCTTCTGCCTTCAGACCCTGCAGAGAAGAAAAGACACGGTTCAATTGACCCGTTCCCGAATTGGGACGAATCCATTCACGAACCTCGTCCGAATAGGCAAATAATCCAATACGGTCCCCTTGTCGATTGGCCAAATAGGCAAAACAAGCAGCTAACATGCTTGCATAACGAAGTTTTGAACAGGATGCTCTTTTTCCCTCGTATCCCATAGATGCACTTACATCCAATACCAAGCAGACCGTAAAATTAGTGTCTTCCTGAAACGTTTTGGCAACCAATTCGTCTCTTTTTGCAAATACTTTCCAATCAACCAACTTCAAGTCTTCCCCGCGGGAATAAGGTCGGTACTGAAAGAACTCACTTCCCCTGCCCTGTCGCAAACTTCGATGAATTCCGGGCATTGCACCATCCACAACCACACGGGCAAGAAGTGAATAATCTTCAATACTGTGAAGGTGGCTAGGATCCAGTAGTTTTTTATCAACCATTAAAGTCGCTCTTAATAAGAAAAGGACTGAGTAAAATAATCTGAATTATTGCGGTACTTCTTCCAGCAAATGCGCGATAATATCATCCGAATCCAAACCTTCTGATTCGGCAAAAAAGCTGGGCAGTACGCGATGCCTTAGTGCAGATTTGGCCATAAATTTAACATCTTCACAGGAAACATTAGGTCTACCCGATAGAAGCGCCCGAGCTTTACCCGCCAAAATTAATGCCTGAGCCCCTCGTGAACCAGCACCCCACTTGACTCGCTTGCTTGTCCAGTCATCACATTTCTCAGATTGTGGACGCGAGGCAGAAGCAAGAGAAACTGCGTAGGTAACGACATTTTCTGGTGCAGGAACCTGACGGGTTAAATTCTGTAAGGAAATAATATCTTCTGCACCCAGCACAGGTTGTGGTTCTTCACGATCAAGCCCTGTGGTTTCTCCGACCATTTTAATCTCATCCTCGATGGGTAAATATTGAATCACTGGATTAAGAAGAAACCGATCAAGTTGAGCTTCTGGCAATGGATAAGTTCCCTCCAGTTCAATTGGGTTTTGGGTGGCAAGAACGAGAAAAGGAGCATCCAATGAACGGGTTTCTCCCGACACTGTTACCTGTCTTTCTTCCATCGCTTCCAACAGTGCAGCCTGCGTCTTGGGCGGTGTCCTATTAATCTCATCGGCTAATACGATATTGGTAAATATGGGACCCGCCGAAAACCGAAAACTTCTTTTACCAGTGGATGGATCTTCATCCACAACTTCAGTACCAACAACATCTGCTGGCATCAAATCGGGGGTAAACTGAATACGCTTAAAGCCTAGACTTAAACATTTTGATAATGTTTTAACCAATAATGTTTTCCCCAATCCGGGAATTCCGGTAAGTAGGCAATGTCCTTTTGCTAGTAAAGTGACCAGTAATTGCTCGATTACATCGTCCTGTCCAATAATTCCCTTACGAATTTCTTTCAGTAACCGATCACGGGTTTCAGGTAATTGTTCAAGGGTTGCTTCCACATTATCCGATTTTGTCATATATATTATTTATGTATTTTTTAAAAGTAAGTAGGGCAAATTGTAATCTGAGAATATTTTTAATATCTAGTCATATTCAAATCGGATATATTTAATCTTTCTTGCTTTGACCGGTAATAGCAAGAAGTCGATCCCACTCCTCAATAAATTTGGTTAAGTGCTCTCGTCCGGTGGCGATTTCATCGTTCAGTAGTGTTCGGACTAACTCCTGTTCCATCTCATACTGTTCGGATGTTAATAGCCCTGAAAAATGGGCCACTCTTGCCCAAAGTAAGTGTGTGGTAAATGCATCAAATTCATTGTAAGCCACAATTTCATCCAGTTTTCCTTCCGCCCACATATCCGCAACTGAATCTCCACTCACATCGATTTTACCGGGAATCCCACTGAGTGTTGCTGCTTGATGAAGTGAGGGACGATCCCGGTACTGTCCCAGCGCATCTGCCAAGTCGACATTATATTCTGAATTTCGTGCATCAAAGTAATCGACTCCAAGCCATGGCTTGTCAGGGCGGTCCGAAAACCCGAACCCAGGTAAGCCGTTAACTATGGCACGTTGCACAATAATAGGAACATCTGCCTGTGCAGAATTGTAGCCAACAAGCTGAGGTTTTTTTCGCCCCACAGATTTTAAAAATGTTACCAATAATGCCTTTTCTTCACTCTTAGCAGGATCATTTGGATCGATGGGTAAAGAAATGAGTTTTAATTCTGCTCCACCTGGAACTTTTTCTCGAAGAATCCCGGCAAGAGATACAATCCGACATAAAATGGTCTTTAAGTAGGGTTTAAAATCATCCGGATCCCCGTCTTTCCGGGCCGCACTCCACAATGCTTCAAAAGAAACTTTGGCCTTCTCCCCGGGTTCATTAACGGGTTCAGTCTGGTGAAGAATTTCTCCCGATTTGGGATCGGGAATCCATTCCACATCAAAAGAAAAAACGGCATCTGCAAGTAATTTAAGCATTTATAAAATTGGTTTAATGTTAAGATGGAAGAACTTCAGCAAAAAATCGCTCTGCCTTTTCATAGCCATCCGGAATGGTAATAATTTCAGCTTTCTCATCATCCACTAGGATGGTGTGTTCAAAATGAGCAGAGGGCAATCCATCGACTGACAAGGCCGTCCAACCATCCTCAGCCATTCGAATTTGTGCACTTTTCATGTTCACCATAGGCTCGATGCATATGGCCATTCCCTTTCGAAACTTCATACCGGTTCCCCTTTTTCCAAAATTGGGTATTTGTGGATCTTCATGTAACGATCTTCCGACCCCGTGACCTACAAAATTGGTAATTACTGCAAATCCTGCTTTTTCGACATGATTTTGTACTGCCTCAGAAACATCACCCACTCGATTCTTATTTACTGCCTTTTCAATTCCACGGAACAAGGACTCTTCAGTCACCCGCAATAAATTTGCCACTTCAGGTGAAACTTTCCCAACGGGAACAGTCCGGCAATTATCTCCAATAAACCCATCCTCCCGAATGCATACATCCACAGAAATAATATCTCCCTCCTTTAACACTCTGCCCTCAACACCAATACCATGCACCACTTCGTCATTTACTGACAAACAGGTGAAGGATGGAAAAACCCGATGCCCCGAACGATATCCCTTACAGGCACTCTTAATCTTCATGGTGGCCATTAACTCTCCGCCTGCTTCATCAAGCTCCAAAGTGTTCATTCCTGGTTTTACCATACTGCAAAGTCGATCGAGAACTGTGGCTGCGGATCGACTAGCTCTGCGCATTTTTTCTTTATCCTTAAAGTTTTTACAAATCACACCAATTTTTTCGTATGAAATTCGCGCGCATACAACCACAAAAGAGTAAATTTTGTTAACATGTTCTTCTTACCCATCTTTTCAATGGCGATATGAAACATGCCCCGACTACGAGTTGGAGGAAATGATACAATATTAACGGGCAGATAATTCGGATTTCTAATTCAGGTTCCCCCGCGAATAGAAGCCCAGCTAAAGGTAAGCCCATGACTAATGATTTTTGGCTAATACAGAAAAATTTTGCCACACGGACTCTCGGACTTTTTGAAAATATCAAACTTCCAGACCAACTTAAAAATAAGTGAAAAAGTAGAAATATAAATAAGAAGGGAAATAAAAAAATAATGGAGTTAAGAAAATCAACTTCTCCCCGAAGCAGAATGCTTTTGGACAAGGAGAGATAGGCAAGAAAGAGAATGCATCCAAAAGTGATTCTTTTTAAATGTTCATCGAATCGACTCTCTTCGTTCCCTAAAAAGACTTTTCGCCCAAGCCATCCCACAAAGCTGGGAAGCAATACGAACATGAATAGTTGAGGCAGAATGTATTTCCCCGCTGCAAACCACTCGTTGAAAACTCCAACATTTGGAGTAACAATCAAGATTGAACAGGCAAGGGGGACCCATAATATGGCGAGAAAATTCGATAGCGTGGCATGTCCAAGTGCGAGGTCTGAATCTCCATTCGACATCGAGGTGTAAACTACACAACTTGAAATGGTTGTAGGTAAAACTGCCAAAAAAATAAAGCCATCCTTCCATGCAGCTGGTAAAAAATTATTCGCGTGAAGAAATAAAACAAAAAATAAAGGTCCCACAAAAATGGCCCCCTGAACGAGTACTAAATTACGATAATCCTTAAACAGAGTAGGAATTCGGTTTGCATTTAGATTCCAACCCTGAATCAAAAATACGAGCACCACTGCAAATTGAGAAACAGAATTGGAGAAAAAAGTATTCAACCATAGAGCACCATTCGGCCATTCCCACGCCCCAAAAAAGGTGAGTAATAACCCCAATAATAATCCTGTTCCATTTGGAAAAACTCGCATGATACTTTGTTTTAAACTATAACAATCGTTGTCTCATATTTTTATCATCTCACCAACTTATAAAGAATTTAACCTTCTATTATCATGCCCAACTCAATACGAGTCTTAACAGTTGATGCTGCTGGTACTCTCATTAAACCATGGCCATCCGTTGGAGCAGTTTATGCAAAAACAGCTCGAAAATATGGTATCGAAATTAATGACAAACAGGTGGATGAAAGATTTTACGAAGTTTTTGGACAGGCCCAAAAAGACAAGAAGATTACATTGGGGGAAGAAAAGGATTTTTGGAGAGAGGTAGTAACCCTTACTTTTCAACCGTTTGCAAAGGGGCAGGACATCGACCCCATCTTTGAGATTTTATGGGATCTTTTTGCAGAAGGTGAACATTGGCGAATTGCGGAGCACGCTGAATCGACCTTAAAAACACTCCGCTCGAGAGGCTATCGATTAGCCGTTCTATCCAATAATGATTCCCGGCTTCGATCGGTCTTAGAAGATCATAATATGACCCCACTATTTGATGAAATTTTCATCTCTTCTGAATTGGGTGTTGAAAAACCAAACCCGGCTATTTTTCGGGCTGTCGAGGATAAGATGAAAGAAAAGCCTGATGGCTTCCTGCATTTGGGAGACAGTTATTCAAGAGATTTTATGGGGGCGCAAAAAGCCGGTTGGTCTGCTCTGCTATATGGACTTCCAATCATTGAAAAATCACAAATCACTTCGTTTTCTGAATTGCTCGATCATTTACCATGATTGAAATTGGAAAACACCTCCCTCTCCCCAATCTCGAAAAATTGAACTGTGCGGAAATCGCGATCAGGTCCAAGGGAGAAGAAGGATTTATTGCCTACTTCGATTTCCAAGAAGCTTATTGTTTAGACTGTAAAAAAGTTGCCGATGGCCTGGGCAAACTGACCGAAAAACAATCACCTTCCTCGCTAAGCTTTTCAGGTTGGCTCGGCTTTTTTGGATACGAATTTCTTTCTGCCAATCTTGGATTAACCCTTCAATCGCCCCGTGACTTAGAGGTACCAGATGGATGGTTTGGCCGTCCACAAAGCATTATTCACATCCTGCCCAATCAAACCAAAATTGAATCAACCCTGCCCGAACGAGAGCAACAGATTGCACACGTACTCGAATTTTCAGACCTTTTCGATCTCAATCAGGTGGTATTCGCTACATCATCTCAAAAATGCAACCTTAGCTATCCAGAATATGAAAAAATTTTTGCGGGTGCACGAGAAGCAATCCTAGATGGAGAAAGTTATCAGATTAAAATTTCCCAACGATATGAAGCGAAAGTTAAAATCGAGCCCATCCTCGCATTTTCGAAACTCAGTCAAGCCAATCCTGCACCCGAATCATTTTTGCTACAGACTCGAAAATTTTCCCTTGTCAGTTGTTCACCAGAGGGAGTGATTAATCGAAAGGGAAATCATATTTCCACCCGACCAATTGGTGGAACTTACGAACGAAACGAAAATGAAAATGACAGCTCGGTAATTAAACGATTTTTACAGGACCCAAAAGAAGTAGCAGAACATAATATGCTCGTTGACCTCGAACGTAATGATCTATCCACAGTCTGCATTCCCGGATCTGTACAACTGACTCGTTTTAGGGAAGTTGAAACCTACTCCCATCTTCACCATCTGGTATCCACGATCGAAGGAACTCTTCAAGAGAATGCTGGAGTAAATGAAATTCTCACTGCCATGCTTCCCGGGGGTAGTATTACAGGATGTCCAAAAATTCGCACAATGGAATGGATCGATCGATTGGAACCCTGCTTTCGCGGTCCATACACAGGGAGCTTTGGAATTATTTCTGACCAAGGCGATCTTTCTCTTAATTTAATTATTCGCTCGATGCTCATTCTTGACGAGTATTGTTACACTCAGGCGGGAGGGGGCATTGTCGTCGATTCAACGCCCCAATATGAATACAATGAAAACAAGCTCAAGGCACAGGCATTGCTTGATTTACTCTCATGATTCTTGTAGTTGATCACCAGGATTCCTTCACCCGAAATTTGGAACATCTCTTAGCTAATTTTGACGATGTATTAGTAGTTGATCGAAAGAAAATTACACCCACACATATTCAAGATGCACAAGTAATCGTTTTGTCTCCGGGTCCCGGAAAACCGGATGATTATCCAGAGACACAATCTATGTATCGGGAAATTCTTGGTTTCAAACCGATACTCGGAATTTGCCTCGGATTTCAACTAATTCTGCAAGAGGAAGGCGGACAGGTGATTCGACAAAACCAAGTATTACACGGGGTGGAAACAGAGATTGAAATTATTCCCAATACCCGAACCTATGATCAAATTGACAAAAACCTAAGGGTTGCAAGGTATCACTCGCTTCAGATCGAAGAAAAAAGTCTTTCTTCGGTTACAAAATCAATCCTGATTACTGGAATCGACCCACTTCGAAAAGTTCCGCTTTCTTTCGAGGACTTGGACCGGAAACTCTTTGGATTGCAATATCACCCAGAATCCTTTCTATCAAAACAAGGGAAACGGATTATTCAAAATATTCATCATGCATGCCTGGACAATATCGGGGGATCCAACCCCACACCCTGAACCTTGGGGGCAGATCGGGGCTTTTTCCACCCTTCGCTTATTTCCAAATCGATTGATTCCCTTTCGATGCGCTTATTTGGCCAGATTGCTTGAATCGGCGACTCTTTTACAACTACCCTGGATCCCGGAACTCGCTCTTCTCAAGGAAAGACTCGATCAATATTTATCAAAATCTGCAATTGAAGAGGGACTTATCCGCATCTGCCTATTTGAAAATTCGATTGGAATTTCAGGTCGGCCTGCAAAATCAGATGGAAAACCAGTTAATGGCCGCCTCCTTCAGTACCACCGACCTATCCCTCGTGCAAAATCAACACAGGAAAAAGAACTTTACGGAAGATTATCAGAACTTGATATTTCTACAGAGGACTGGATTATAAACGATCCAAAAGAAAACGAGATTCGTGAATCCGCAACCAGTAACCTTATTTTTGTTCGTGGTGACTCGCTAATCATTCCAGAAAAACAAATCCTTCCCGGTGTCATCCTTTCTCATCTCCTACCCGCCCTCGCCCATTCATTCCGAATTATTCGAGCAACTCCGAAGGCTCATGATTTATCTCAATACAACGAAATCCTTCTCTGTGGCACGGGCCGAGGCGTGGCTCCGCTTTCTGCACTGTCTGAACTAAATTGGTCTTCAAGTTCTGATGCCGTATTAAAGCAGGTTAGATTGACCTACGAAAATCTCTTAAAACGATCAGATGCCTGAATACTTTTTTAATGGACAACGGTTTAACTTAAAATACCCCGCGGTAATGGGGATATTGAACCTTACCCCCGACTCTTTTAGTGATGGTGGACTTTTTAACGACCCCACAATTGCTGCGGAACAAGCCAATTTAATGTATCAACAGGGAGCGCAAATTATCGACCTTGGTGCAGAAAGTACCCGGCCTGGAAGTGAACCTGTCTCTGAACAAGAAGAACTATCACGGCTCTTGCCTGTCCTTGAAAAACTACCCAAGGATCAATTTTTAATTTCATTGGATACCACAAAACCACTGGTTGCAGAAGCAGGATTGCAGGCAGGTGCTCATATCATTAACGATGTTTCAGGAGGAAATCACGAACTTCTTAATCTCGCGGAGAAACACCACGCAGGCTTTGTATTAATGCATGCAAAAGGGTCTCCTAAGACCATGCAAATTAGTCCAACATATCAAAATGTAGTCGAGGAAGTCCGGGCCTTTTTCGATAGTAAAAAAGACGACCTTATTCAAAGACAATTACCTCGGATTTGGATTGATCCAGGAATTGGTTTTGGAAAAACACTCGAACATAATTTAGTAATAATGCGCAACCTATCCATGTTCAAAGAGGAAGAATGGGGCTTATTTCTTGGCTCTTCAAGAAAGTCGTGGATTGATCAATTGTGCAATGCCCCCACTCCCTCCGATCGACTTGGCGGCTCGATCGCCTCGGCCCTTGCCTCGATCCTTCATGGGGTGGAAATCATTCGAGTTCATGATGTACAGGAAACCACCCAGGCAATCTCAGTAGCCAAAGAACTCGCCCTTTTTAAATCAATGCCCTAAAAGATTTCTACATATGGGAAAAATTCAATTAGTGGGAATAGAAGTGATGGCAAGAATTGGCTTACTGGAGGAAGAGCAATATGCGCCGCAGGACCTTTTGGTCTCTCTCGATCTTTCCTACGATTTTGAAAGTATTAAGATTTCTGATGAAATTTTGGAAGGGATTGATTACCGCGATCTTATTTCACATGTGCGCGATTTTGCCTCCTCTTATGATGGTAAAACCTTAGAACGATTTGCCCATTTACTCGCAACTGAGATTAAAGAAAAATTCCCTGTCGAGAAAGTCCTTCTTTCAGTCGATAAACCACGATATACCAAAAAACTGGGCTTAAAGGAAATCAGAGTTGAGGTTGAACGCTAATGCATACATCGGCTTAGGTGCAAATTTGGGAAAACCAAAGGACACTTTTGAAAAAGCCCTCGATTTAATATCTCAATTCGCCACGATCGAAAAACTATCCCGTCTTTATCATTCAGCTCCCTTTGGCTTCTCGGAACAGCCTCCCTTTACCAATGCAGCGGTATCAATTTCTACCGCCCACTCCCCAAACGATCTTTTGATCCGTCTTCAGGATACAGAAAAAAAATTGGGAAAAAAAGTAATTCATAAGAATGGACCGCGTATAATCGATCTTGATCTACTGTTATGGGGAGATCAAATTATCGAAACTAAGGAGCTTATATTACCACACCCGGGAATACTAAAACGAGATTTCGTTCTCCTTCCATTACTTGACTTAAATCCCGACCTGATTCACCCGGCTTGGGGTGCAAAAACACTGAAGTCCGCATTGAGCGGACTTCAGACAAAATTTATCGAGAACCTTCCCGAAGACTGGAATTATTAACTATTGCATTAGTCTCTGCTGCTCAGACTCATCAAAACCTGAAGGATGTAAAAGAAGAGAAGAGCAACCGAAGCAAATAAGGAGAGTGAAGCCGCCACATGTTGGTCGGTATGATATCGGTGTAAAATATTAGAGGTGCTGTAAAGAACAGATCCCCCCGCGAACAAAACCATAACCAAGGAGAATACAAGGCCCAAAGAAAAACCGAAGATCATACTGCATAAGATAAATCCTAATGCAACAAATCCACCCATCGAAAGAAAGCTCCCCATAAAGGAGAAGTCTTTTTTAGTGATAAATACCGTGGCAGTAATGCCACCAACAAGAAGTAATGTCATTAAACCAGCGGTCGCAATCAAACCTTCACCCGCATAATTTGTGGCAATGTACAAAAGCGGAAGA